>JANZZA010000683.1 GCA_026419655.1 Armatimonadota bacterium
GTCGTGGCTGGGCAACCCAAGCGCTCGCTATGAGGTCACCCGCACCCCTAGAGGACTCCGCTTTACTGTCCGAGGGCCGGGGCTGGGCATGAAGTTCTCTCACCAGGTGGCGGGGGACCGGCTGCCTCAAGGCTATTTCAAGGTGGCCTACCGGGCAATAGGCGTTGACACCACCAGCACCGATTATGTGCTTTATGCTGCCAACGCGCCAGGCGGCCGTGCCCCGGACGAGCAATACGTCTTCCGGCTCAACCAGCTCACGGCTGACGGCCAGCCTCAGGTGCTTGTGGGCTACTGCAAGGTAGACGGGACGGCGACCCTGGCTGTGCAAGTACAGGTGGCGCCTGGCGGCGAAGAGGCCTCACTTGAGCTTGGCCCGCTGGAGATATGGGGTAGCCGGCCTCCCGTGAAGCTGGAAGAGATTGTGGCGGCAGGGTCGGGCTGGCCGGCTAATATGAAACCCTGGCGGCCCGTGAACTTGCCTCCGGGTCTGGGGCGCGGCGATGTCTCGTCGGTGCTTGGCGTCGAGGGCTGGTGGCCGGCCGACCAAATAACCGTCCAGGGCGTACCTTTCCTGGTGCATGACGGGGCGGTTTTAGGTACATCTCGGAGCGAGCCGGGGGCACTTGAGGTGCCGCTGACGGGCCGCGCCCGGCAGCTATATCTGCTTCTCGGCGCTTGGCTGCCCACCCGGCCTCTGCCAGGCTACAGTCCTGAAGCTATCGGTTTCGTCGAATTGCCTCACCGGTTTGTGTGCGAAATCCGCTACCGGGACGGCCGCGCGGAACGCCAGATGCCCACTGCTTTAGGCAGCCAGCGGCTAGGCCTGGCCCGCGGCATTGGGGCCTATGCCCTGGCCTGTGATTCACGCCGTGAACTTGAGTCTTTGAGGGTTCTGGACGGCCACCGGCGCGGCGCCGTCGTGCTATTCGCCGTTACGGCTTCAACCAGGGACGGCCCGGCTACTGCAGCCACCCGGCCGATGCGGGCTCCTGAGCTCGAGCGGCGCCGCCGTACCTCCGAGGCATGCGCAGTAGCCTGTGGGCGGGAAGAAATCCGGATTGATAGCGGAGCTACTCATCTAAGGCTTATGACGCGCCGCGGCCTTGAGCTGGGTGACCTGCGCAGCGACTATCTGCCGGACATTCCAACCCTGGCATGGGCAGGCAGTCTGTTCACGGTCAAGGTTGGGGACATCGAGGTGCGCTCCGGGGAGGCCACTGTGACCGACGTCGCGGCTGCCAGCCCCACCGAAGCAGTCGTGTCCATAACGCTGACACCCGCGCTGCCCCTTGATGTCCCGCCTTACGGTGGCTGCTCACCGCCCCGATGAAGTCTCTCTGGGCCTCGAGATTATGCCCACCGGTGATCTGCCAGCGGAGCCACAGGTTCTCTTACCGGTGCTCACCGGCGCAAAGGCCACAGCCGATCCCTCCCAGACGTGGGTCTTCTACCCTGCTCCCGGCGCTATCCTCAGCAATCACGTCTTTGCCCGAAGCGACCCGTACGGCGGCATCTTTCCGCTCCAGGTGATGGGTATCTATTCGCCGACTGGCGGCGGCCTTTACCTGCGCACGGAATACACCGAGCCTGTTGACCGCCGCTATGAAGTTGAGCACAGCACGCGAGGGGTCATGTTCTGCGTGCGCTATCCGTGGTGGCGCGGAGAGAAACTCAACGCCGTAATCGGCACAAATCCTGGGGATTGGCGTGACCAGCTCGCGGCCTATAACCGCTGGCGGCAGACGTGGTTCCGGCCTGCGGCCCCCCGAAAAGATTGGTTTCGCCGCATCTTCAACTTCCGTCAGCAGTTCTTGACTTTCCCCGTCCCGCTGCCAAGCGGGATGTTTGACCCCGAGACAAAGACCTTCCGGCTCTTGGAAGTCCTTGAGGAAGATAAGAAAGCTTTTGGCGGCGTGGATTATCTGCACCTTTTCGACTGGGGCTGGTCGCCGGAGCGCGGCCGGTGCGGCGATTATGCGCCCTGGGATTACTTAGGCGGCGCTGATAACTTCCGCCGCGCCGTAGAGAGCGTAAAGGCTTCTGGCATACCCGTCGGGCTTTATATCGAGGGCTACCTTGTATCGCCCGAATCCTCTATCTTCGAGCGCGCCAAGGCCTGGCAGGTGATAAAGGCCAATGGCCAGCCGCTGGAATTCTTCGCGCCCGAAATCAACATGTGCCCGTGGGTCAAAGAGTGGCAGGATTACTTGAGCGCAGTGTACGGCCGGGTGGCCGAGGAGACCGGTGCCGTGGGCTTCTACATTGACGAGTACGGCTCTGCTCACGACGCTCACGCGTGCTATGCCAGGGACCACGGCCACCCGTCACCGGTTTACGCAGCGGCCGGCGAACTGGAGATGACCCGCAAAGTCCGTGCTGCTCTCGGCCCTGACCGTGCTATCTATACCGAAGAGACGCCCTGCGACGTGACGATGCAGTATCAAGACGGCAGCTTTACTTATGCCATCACTTCAGCTAACGACCAGCTATCCCCATCTCACATAAACATCACGCGCTTTGCCGTGCCGGACTTCAAGACCATCGAGATACTTTTCTGCGACCAGCCCTTGCGCGACGACCTCGAGGACCTGGGGCGCATTTTGTTCAACGGCGAGGCCATATGGCTCGAGGGCATACCGCAGGCATGGTTTGACCCCCGCAGCCTGGAATTCATCCGGCGGATGCACGCCATAATGCGGGCAGAGGCCGATTGCTTCACCAGCCTCAGCCCAGAGCCGCTGGTGCCCACTTTCTGGCGCGACCTGTACGCAAATCGCTTCCCGCGTGCAGATGGCAAGCGGTGCGTGTGGACGCTCTACTGGCGTGGACCGAGGACGCTAGAGGCAGACTTGATAGCCGTGCCGCATGTGCCTGGCGCCCGCTACCGCGAACTTTGGGCCGACAGGCCACTTGCTGTGCGCCGCGACGGCTCCCGCGACGTAATCCGGGCCGTTATCCACCCTCATGAAGTCCTGGTTCTGCTTCAAGAGACGGCTGGCTAGTCGTGGGAAAAAGGTCAGTCGGCAGGAAATCGTTATGCGCAAGGGCGTAAACGCCCTGGAAATCGCTCCGTTGTCTGCGGCTTCTGTTCCAAGCAATGCTGGCAAGCTGGAAGAGGTTCCGAAGGCCCTTTTTCTGGGGGCGCCCTTAGAAACTGTTACAAAAGGACCTCTTTCGAGCTGCCCTAATCTAAAGGTGTTACCCTTGCGGCCCTGGGGTTGTACTCGTTAGGGGGACTGTTGAAAAGGCTGGCCTTGGCTTACCCAGACTGAAGAAAGCGTACAACGCCGTGCGCCTGACCTCTTAGTTGCGACCGTGTCCTGGATGCCGGGAAAGTGACTTTTGCAAAAGTCTAATCGGGGACTGTTGCGCAAGATGGTGTTGGCATGGGCAGCGCGAGGAACATGTAAAATGCCGTGCCCCCGACCTTTTAATCACTGTGGCACTTGGGTGGCGGTAAAGTGACTTTTGTAGCAATCTCCCCAGAGACCCGCACAATCCTATCCCGACATAGCGCTTATATGTTTTGCCGGCGGCTGCTAAAATGCCGCGCGTGTCGGGCAGGCTGAGGATTGTCATCATCATTATGCTTGCGGCAGCCGGGGTCGCTTTCGCGACGCACCGGCTCTTGGCCCCGGCGCAGGCCGTGTGTGTGCTGTCGGGGCCATCGGTGCTTGGCTTCATCCAGACAGCTCAGGGCACTGGATGCGTGACGGTCGGCGGCACGATATGGGCCCTGTCGGCGACAGTGGCTGAGCCCCGTGCCCTGTTTCGCATTGATGCACCGATAGCTGGAACACCCATCAGCAGCGGCCGCGTACTCATTGCCGCCACGGCTGACGGCACTCTTTGCGCCTGGGACGGCAGGGACGGGTCGCGCCTCTGGCAGCGGCCGTTTTCTTCCCCGCTGACGGCCCCAATAGCCGTCGCCGAGGACACAGTCGCAGTCCCCTTGTGGCCCAACGCGCTGGCGATACTGGATGAGCGTACTGGGGCCATCAGGGGCAAGCAAGAGGTCGGGGCTGCCATCCGCTTTGCCCCAATGTGGTGGCAGGGACGGTGGGCAGTCGTCACGCGTGGAGATGAGCTGTTTATACTGTCGAAGGACGGTAGGGTGCTTGCACGACAACCGGTAGCCGGGCCGGTGCTCGCCGCGGCCGCTTGCGAGGAGCAATTATGGCTCGCTTGCGCTCCGAACCGCATAACGCTGTACACATCCACCGGCCCCGGGCCGTCCGCAATTGCCCAGTCGGGCATCTCGATGCTCCACGCCGGCGGCAATATGGTTATTGTGGCAGGCGCTGACAGAGACCTCACTTGCGTAATTACCAGAGGCGCAGGCCTTGGCATAACCTGGCGGCGCCGCCTGCCCAGCCCTGTCACTTCCCTGGCCGGCCCTTTTGCTGCCAACACCAAGTCTTTTTGGGCGGTCGGCACAGCTACTGGTCATGCCCTTCTTCTGGACGCAGATACAGGTGAGGCACGAAGGACCTTTCGCGTGGCTCCCTCCCCGGTTCTGTTCCTGGCCCTCATTCCGCCATTCTTAGCTTGTGCCACCGCTGACGGAGTCTGGCTATGCCCTCTTCCACGATAAGGTCCAGTCGTGAAGAAACGGCTTTCTTTTCCCGGCGCAACTTCGCTGTCGGGATTGTCAATGGGGCACTTTACATAGCCAGCGCGGCCCTCATTGACCCCGATACCGTGCTCCCGGCTTACGCCCTGGATGTCTCCGGGACGGTGTTAGGGGTAGGGCTGATCGCCGCGGCCATATCCGCCGGCTGGAACTGGCCACCAGTGCTGCTCATCGGCCTCATGGAACGTACCCGGCGGTGGATGCTCTACTACCGCCTCACGGCCGTCCTGCGGATAGCATGCGCATGGCTGCTGGTGCCGGTAGCTTTTCATTCCCGACATAACCAACCTGCCTACTTGTGGCTCATGGCCGGCCTGCTGCTGGCCATGACCTCCGCCGGCGGCGCAGCCTCTATTCCTTTCCTGTCCACTGTGGGCGAGACCATTCCTCCCACTTTGCGCGGCAGGTTTTTCGGTATCCGCTTTCTTATCGGCGGCCTCCTGTCGCTGGGCGCTGGCGCCTTTGTCAAGCACATGCTTTCGCCCGCTGGGAGGGCAATGTTCCCGGCCAACTACGGGTATCTGTTCTTCGGGTCAGCAGTACTGGCCACTCTTTCGCTAGCCTCTTTCTGTGCGGCCGAAGAGCGCCCCAAGACAGTACTGAAGCGCGGCCTTCCGCCTCTCGCGCAACTTCGGCGCGGCGGCCGCCTGATACGCCGCGACCCCGACTACCGCCAACTGCTGGTCGCCCGCGTCCTGCTGGGTCTCACCGCCGGCCTTTTCATACCCTTCATAGTCCCTTACGCTCTCCGGCGCCTGCACCTCGACCCGGCTGCCATTGGGCTGCTCATGCCCGCCGGGGTCCTGGGCTATAGCCTGAGCAACGTCATATGGAGCTACCTGTCGGACGGGCCAGGCAATCGCGTGCTGCTGGTTGTATCGGGGGTGTGCTATCTTCTGGTTCCAGCTCTTGTCCTCACTGCAGGCCACCTCAGCAGTCAGGCCACCGGCCAGTGGCTCGGCATCCCGACCTCGCCGGCCTTCTGGGCATTACTCATTACCTTCGTGCTTCTCGGTACAGCCCGCGCCGGCCAAGACCTGGGCCACACAAATTACCTGCTTGAACTCAGCCCGGGACGCCACTATCCAGCCTACTTTGCCTTCTACGCGCTGGCAGGCGTGCCGCTTTCTCTCTTGCCTCTTGCCGGTGCTGTCATCATTGGCAAGCGAGGCAATTACGAGGCTGGCTTCCTCGCAGCCCTCGCGCTCCTCGGCGCGATGCTCTGGGTGCTGCGTGGGCTGCGTGAAGTAAGAAAGGCAGAGAATGGCAACGGGGGTGAAGGGTGAGGATGTTCTCTCTTTCATGCGCGCCGACCCACAATGCGGAAGGTTGGGCAGGAGTTTGGGAAGGATACTTTTAGACCAGACTGTCGCAAAAGCCGCTCTGTAGCATCCAAAACGCAGTGGCAGGTGAAAGGTCCGGCGCACGAAGTTGTATATTTTGTTGGCTCTCCATAAGCCGACACCAGCTTTTGGAACAGTCCCGAAAGGGGTTGCCGAAAAGAGGCTTTGTAGTCATTTTGCTTGCGAGGGCAGGCCAAAAACAAAATCCGTGGGCAACTGAACGGTCCCGGACCTGACCCTTAGGCTTGGCGGTGGGTGGTGGGGGGAGTAGACTGTAACCGAAACCGGCAAAACGAATATGGCGCCACGGCGGACCTGGGCGGACCGGCAGGCGAGGAAGAGAGCCTTTGTAGACGGCGCGAAGAAGATATTGCCGGACTGAGTAAAGGCATGGCCGCCATTGAAACCTATCAGCTCACCAAGCGCTACGGCCCTATCCTGGCGGTGGACAGGCTGGACTTGCGAGTGGACCAAGGTGTGGTTTTTGGCTTCCTGGGGCCAAACGGCGCTGGCAAGAGTACCACCATGAAAATGCTGCTGGGGCTGGTGCGGCCCACCGCCGGGCGAGCCTGGATTGTGGGCCACGACTGCCAGAGCGTCAAAGCCCGCCAGGCAGGCGTGGTTGGCGCCATGGTCGAGGAGCCTGCCTTTTATCCGCATCTATCGGGTCGCGAGAACTTACTGTTGCTGTGTCGGCTATCGGGCACAGGAGGCGATGAGGTGGACTGGGCCCTGGAAAAGGTTGGGCTATCCGACGTTGCTAGGCGCAAGGTGGGCGAGTATTCCCACGGCATGCGCCAGCGGCTGGGCATTGCGGCCGCCCTGGTGCCCAGGCCACGGGTGCTAATCCTTGATGAGCCAGCCTCAGGCCTGGACCCGGCTGGCCTGCGGGAAGTGCGCGACCTGCTAAGCGGCTTGCGCGGAGAAGGCCTCACCGTGCTCCTGTCCAGCCACCTGCTCTACGAGGTTCAGATGACCTGCAGCCATGTGGGACTGATGTTTGGCGGAAGGATGGTGGCAACGGGGCCGGTGGGAGAGTTGCTTGGGGACGAAAAAGTGACCGTGCGGGTTGAGGTGGACCAGCCGGACGTAGCAGTCAATGTGCTCGCAGCCCATGGTGCCTGCGCCGAGCCGGCGCAAGACGGGGCGCTGACGCTTAAGGCAGCGAGAAGTGACTTGCCTGCCGTGGTCGAGGCCCTTGTCCAAGCCGGCCTGCGGGTCTATTCGGTGGTTCCTCACCAGCGCTCGCTGGAGGAGCTGTATATGGAATATGCACAGCCTACGCCGCGCGGGTAGAGCTTTGCAGGTAGAGTTGTGCAAGATGTTCACCCAGCGCTCGACCTACGCTGGCTTCATAATCATAGCGCTGGTCATCGGCCTCATCGTGTACGGCACCTGGCGGCACGGCACGCGCATGGATGAGCTTGGCCGGCTGGGCAGCGAGCGATTCGTCGTGGCCGGCAAAGCCCTCACGGCGCCCTTTGTAATGCAGTTTGTCCTGCCCAGCGTCATGGAAGTGCTGATGGCGCTGCTGGTGGCGGCGGTCGGCGGCGGACTGATAGCGGCTGAGGTGCGGTCGGGTACCCTGAGGACGCTGCTTATGCGGCCGGTAACACGCCTTGAGCTTTTGCTGGCAAAGGTGGGCGCAGGCTGGGTCTACGCTTTGTTCCTGTCGCTCTTCGCCGGTCTCACCGCGGCAGCCCTGGGCTATTTGGTTTTCGGCGAAGGCGACCTTGTGTCAATCATCACAGGCCGCATCGTTATTTTCTCCCATGAGGAAGCTCTGGCACGACTGGGGATGGCCTATGGCTTCGCCGCTTTGGGACGCTGTGCCATCATCACTGTCGCTATCATGCTCTCGTGCCTGTTTGATAACGCCCTGACAGCAGGCGCCGTGACCGTGGCCAGCCTGCTTTGCTTTCGCATTCTCGGGGAGATACCCTATTTTGATACCTGGGAACCATACTTTCTCACGACCCACCTGGACGTGTATTTGGACCCGCTCAAGGCCGAGCTGGACTGGAACGACGTTCTAAGACACGTGGGCGGTCTTGCGTGTTATGTGGTCGGTGCCCTGGCCGTCGCAGGGGTAGTTTTCTGGCGGCGCGATATAACTACTTAGGAGTTGAGCCATGAAAATCACAGAGGGGCTTTTTGGGAAGGCGAGGATGATTCCCTGCCGGGGGGGCGCGCAGCGCCGGGCTGTGCGCGCACTAGTAGCAGCCGTCCTCTGCTTAGCGGCAGCTTTTCTACCGCCGGCAACCTCAGATGCAGGATTGACTGGCCGGCAGGTCCTCGACCGAACCCTGAGCATCCACCAGGGCATCAAGGACTACGTTTGCAAAGTGCGCGTGAAGACTAACTTCCCTAACGTGCGAGTGCCAGAGCGCCACCTCAAGGTCTTCGCAAAGCTGCCGGACAAACTGCGAGTCGAGTCCGGCGGAGAGATTGTGATCGCACCTCGCGACGCCCTTCTTCTCGGGAATCTGCGTAAACACATCACAGAGGACACTCGCGTGGTGCTCCTGGGCCAGAGCAGAGAGGGCGGCCGGCCGGTATATTCGGTCAAGATAGTACCGGCTGACGCGAAGCGCCAGGAGAGGCTGATGGTGTGGATTTGGGGCGATACATGGACTTTGAAGCGCAGTCAGATCTGGGTAGGGCAGAACCGGCTCATGACGGCTGACTGGACGCACACGAGGGTACAGAAATACTGGCTGCCCTCCCGCATAGCAATAGTTGTCGAGGGAGGCGAAGTGGCCCAGGGCGGAAAGGGCACTGTCGAGCTGGTTTTCTCCGATTGGCAAATAAACGTAGGCCTCGATGATAAGCTTTTCGCCGAGCAGCCGTCTGGCGGGCCGCCATGGCGGCACCATCCACACAGGCCGAGGCCCCAGTGAAAGGCGACCAATTGCACAAGAGTACGAGGAGCAGTGTCAAGGGCGTATGCAAAAGCAGTCAAATCCAGCAGACAGGCGCCGGCGGTTGGTCTTCGACGCAGTCTGGCAACGACATCACAGAGCTGAGACGACCCTTGTGAGGCGCTGCAAGGCCGGCGACCTGGACGCCCTGACAGCTCTGGCCTATGCTCTGGCCGACGAGCTATGGGCCGCGGGCTGCTTGCGCCGAGCAGGGGCTAAGGGAGCAGCGGCGCCTGGCGTGGTACCGTCAAGCGCGGCGCCCAGGCAAAGCGACGCAGCAGAGGCAATAGACGCATCAGCGCTGGATGCGGCCGTTGAAGCCCTGAACTTCGCGTTGCGACGGTTAGAAGGCTGGAGCACGCCGTCGCTCGCGCAGTTGCGCGCAGCAGCTCTGGCAAGGCTCGCTGTGGCACCGGCCAAAGTTGAACAGACCCTGGCTCCTGCGCCTCCGGAGGTCGTCCTGAGGCTGGCACAGGCTGCCCGTGCTCATGCCAGGGCGCTAAGCGAAGGCAACCGCAGGCGCAACTTCTGGCGCCTGCAGGGCTACGCCGTTGTGGGCGCCCTGGTTCTCAGCGTTGGAGTAATGCTGGCCAGTTACCAGGCCATCAGCCATATCGGAAGGGTGCCACCGGCGGTGCTGGATGCTTTACAGTTCCGTGTCCGCCACAGCGGCCTGGCCACGGCCATGCGAGACCTGGCATGGGAGCTACCTGACCCGGCGGGTATGGATCGGCCTTTGGCTACTGCCCTGGAAGAGACGGCCCTCATTCTCGATGAAATAGCAGCGCTGTCTCCTGCCCAGGCGCACCAGCGGCTCCCGTTTATGGCTGCAAGGATTGCGCGCCGAAGCATGACGTACGTACTTGAGGCGGCTGCAGAGCAAGAAATTGGACAGGAGACGGCCTTGCTGGATGCCTGCTTAGTGCTGCAGGAAGTTGAGAATTGTTTCGGCCCGGGAGGAGCAAGATGAGCGGCGTGTGCCGCTGGAAGTCCAGGCGTTGTATCGCTGTCCTTTTAGCGTTGCTAATGACTCTGGCTGGCTGCGCCCGACGAGCCGAGCTGACCTACCGCCGCGCAGAGATGTTTTTTGCCCAGGGGGAACACCGTCTGGCTGCTGCCGAGTACCTGAAGGTGGCCGACAATTATCCGCAGTCGGAAATAGCAGACGACGCCCTGTACAAGCTTGGCTATATGCTCCGGGCACATCTTGAAGATTCTCGTGCGGCGCTCGCGGCCTACACACGACTAGCAAGCTCCTACCCGTCAAGCCCTTACGCCGACGATGCGCTGTTGTGGTGCGTGCACATTTACGCCCGCGACCTGCGCCAGCCAGCCCAGGCCGCACAAGCCGCAGCGGCCTTGGACGATCTCGCGCCACAGCTGAAATCTTTGCGCGCTAGGGCTCATCTGGAAGTTGCACGCGCGTATCTGGCTGCAGGGAATCTGGCGCTGGCGCGTGCCGAGGCTGAAGGCGTCATTAAAGAGTTCTCCGACCAGACGGAACCTGCGGCTGGTGCCCTTTTGCTCATTGCCGAAGTCGAGCAAAGGCAAAAAGCAAAGCCGGAAAGGATTGACGAGCTGCTGGAGCGGATTGCCAAGAAGTATCCCGACACCATTGCCGGACGCGAGGCGCAAAGGCGCCTGGGCATGCTCTACTACGCACGGGGGCAGGAAACGGCAAAACAACAAAGAGAGCTCCTCAAGCGCCAAGCACGATGGATTCCTGACGTGCCTGCCATCCGCGAGCATGTTGACGAGCGCTTGACTATGGTAGAAGCCATCCGGGCGCTATTGGCGTCAGCCGGTACGGGCATTGACCTGGCCACAGCGGCTGCTCTGACTGGCCTTGCCCTGGTGCCGGACGCGCCGCTGCCTGGCCATGCCCGCCTGAAGTGGCAGGAAGACCCGGTCGCTCATGCGCTGGAAGCCTGCGGCTTTGCGGCCAGCATAGTGATGGCCCACAGCCGGGAAGAGGCCTGGGACGCCGCGCGGCTAGCAGTCCTACGCAACCAGCCTGCCCTGGTGGCTTACAGTTCGCGCCAGCCATGGGTTGTGATTGCCGGATGGCGTCCACTGGAGGGCTTGGCAGGGATAGTTGCGCCTGGCGGCAGTACGGTGCGGCCCGTGAAGGCCGACGCCTTTATGAGAGGCTGGCGGCCAGCGGCAGAAGCGGCTGATTACCTGCGCTTCCCCTCGGGGGCCCATTATGTGGCCGCCGTGGGTGGCAGACGTGAGCAACTCGGGCCTCAGGCAATCCGCGACCTGGCAAGGAAAAGGCTTCTGGCGGCCATTGAAAACCTTCCCTCCGACCGCAGGCCAGCGGCGGTGGCCCTTGAAGCCAAGGCTCATTTAGAGACAGCAGTCCAGGACGAAGCGCGGCGCGAAGAACTTGTTGCCTGGGCGCAGGCCAGGCTGTCCGCCTGGGCCGAGGTGCGGCGCGTATTGGCGGATTTTCTGGCGGCCGACGACAGCCGTCTTGCCCACGACGCGCGCCACATCGCTGACGTTGTGGGCGCTCTGCGGGTGGCTATTATGTCGGCCCGGGCCGGGGAGACTGGCCGGCGCGACTGGGAAGCGGCAGCCTCCCTTGCCGGCCAACTGGCTGCCGAAGAGGACAATTTTCAAGCCGCCTTAAAAGAATTTCTAACCGCGAGGGGAGAGGGCTGATAAATGCCCCTGCCAGCCAGTCTTCGCCGAAGAATAGCTGACTACCTGCACCGCGGGACAGGTACGCGGGGGGACAACGATGGCCGGCCCAGCACGGCCGGGGCCCAGGCTCAGCCGACACCGGACAGAGACACGCCGCGCCGCCTTGTGGTTGACATGCGGGCGGTGGCGGCCTTACTGGAACCCTACCTGGCGGCGACGGGAACCCGGCCTGGGTCTGCAGGCGTTGCCCAGGTGCGGCTGATGGCGGACGAGATTGCGACTGCTCTGGGGCTTGAGCTTTCAACGTCGTTTCCCGGGGAAGGTATAGTACTCGACATTGAGACCCTTGGTTTGCGGGCAGCGCCGGTATTCCTGGTGGGACTGATGAACTGCCCGACCCGAGAAATCGTCCAACTGCTTGCCACCGACTACGCTGCAGAGCCGGCATTGTTGCAGGCGGCGAGGGCAAGCCTCGTCGCTGCGCCGCTGGTCATCACGTATAATGGTGCGGCTTTCGACCTGCCTTACCTGCAGGATAGAATGCGCTACTGGCGACTGGGAGAAGCTCAGGTGGGCGCGGTGCTGGACGTTTTGGGCAGACTAAGGAAGAAGCGAGGAGAATGGCCAAACTTGCGATTGACGACGGTGGAAGAAGCGTGTCTTGGGCGTTACCGTGTTGGCGACATAGATGCAGCACAGTTGCCTGCTCTGTACAGCCAGGCCGTCCGAGAAGGCACGATGACGCCTCTGACCGTCGCATTAGCCCATAATTTCATGGATTTGTGGGCCTGCCACGACCTGGCGGCCCTCTTGACAGACAACTAGGTGGCCGCTGCGAAGCTTGTCTCGACGGAGCGGTCAGCAAGCCGACGAGAAAGGTTTGCGCTTGCAGGTTGTACTGGATGGACTCGACTAACTCGCCAAATGAAGGTTTTGCAAGAGGCACCCTAGAGACCTGAGCAGTTAAAAACAGACCCCAGACGCAAGGCCACGCCTGTCGGGGCCAATCTTTTACAGGCGGGAGGCATCTTGACGTGAGGGAAGGCTATGATTCCGATTCCCAGAGGCCATACGAACCGGACGCGGGCGAAGCAACCGAAGGGGAAGCATCACAATCCGACGCAATCGCCGACGGAGCCGGATATGAGTCAGCCGGCCCACCCCTGGCTGAGGATGTTCTTCAGCGCTGGGCCGGGCTGGGCGCCGAGGATGGCAGGAGTGAGGAACCCACGGAAGACCAAGAGATTCATGCACTCTCGCGCCGGGCAGCACCCGGATGGGTACCTATTAGCGTTTTGCTCGTGGCGCTGGGGCTTCTCGGTGCGGCCACTTTCATAGTCCACCGCGACCTTACGGCTGCGAACCAGGCACTTACAGTAGCCGTCAATACATTGGCGGCGGCCAGCGGTCCAGCCGGGCCGGCCCAGGCAAGAACCCTTGCCGCCAGCATTGACCAGGGCAACTACGACCAGGTTGTGCGGTCCTTGCAGGAGATGGCCGGCCGGCTGGCAAACCGGTCAGCGGCGGCCTCAACTGCGCCGACAGATCTTCCCAACATCCCGCCCAACCTGGCCCAGGAACTGGGCCCCGAGGCCAGTCGGTTCTTCAATGACCGGCCAGAGCTGCTGCGGCGGCTGCTCGCGCTCGCGGCGGGTGCCCGCGACCTGGAGGGACGAGGCATCAACGTGGACGCGCTGCGGCCCATCCGCGACCGTGCCGTTGCAGCCGCGGCCGCAGGAGACGAATCCACCGTCAAGAAGCTAGCCGACGAGTTTGAGGCCAGGCTGCGCAGCCTCGGCGGCGCTCCGCAACGCGTCCCACCCCTGCCGGGCGAAACGCGCACACGCGCCAAGACGCCACCGCAAGATCTGATTGCCAAGGCTCAGCGGCTTGAAGCAACCCTGAAAAAGGCCGCAAGCGAGGGGAGAGACATCCGACGCGCCGTGCACCTGGCCAAGCAGGCCCAGCAGGCAGCCGAGGCCGGGGATATGCGCCGGGCTGAAACCCTCCTGGACGCCGCAATGCGGGCCGCAGAGCGTGCGCCGCGCGTGGCAGGCCCCAGGGTTGCACGACAGCGTCCGCCGGGTGTGAGGGTACCTGCGCGCCAGCCGGCCCCAGGCCTAAGCGCCTGGAACGCCATCCTGGCCATGCTCCGTGCCGAAGAAACTGACCTGGCCGCCACCTACGAAGCCGTCGAAAACGCCCAGGCAGCCGTCCGTGAAGCCAACCAGCAACAAATAAACCAGTTGCTCGAGGAAGCAAAGCAATCACTGGAACGCATAGCTCACCGGCGCAATGAAGTGTCCCTGGCTCTTGGGGCCCGCCGGCGGCCCGGAGAGACCGGGCATACCCACCGGAGGCCGGGTGAGCCGGAGCCCGCACGCCAGAGGCCGGGTGAGTTGGGGTCTGCTCAGCAGGGGCCGTCTGAGGGTACTCCTGGCTCACCAGCGTCGCGCATGCCTCTCCCCGAGCGCGTCGCGGCATTCCTTGAGGATGTCCGGAAAATGCCCGAAGCAGAGTTCCAGGCTGTCAAAATGGACCTTGCTCGCGCGGTCTTCGCGATGTTCCTTCCGCCGCCACCCCAGCCCGGTGCGGCGAGAGTGGATGAGGAAGAAGCAGAACGGGTCAAGGAGAAGCTTCGGCTCGCCGCCGGCCCGTACATGCAGCGCAAGCTATCCGGAGAGGACATGTCTGAGCTCGACGCGCTACTAAAGGAAGCACGGACAGCCATCTATCGCGGCGACCTCGAGGCAGCCGAGAAGCTCATTGACCAAGCCCTGCAAGCCCTTGGGTTGTTGTCTTACCAGACGTCCACTCAGCCGGCCGATGAGGCACTAAGGACGGCGCCCGCCCCGACAGCCGACGAGTCGTCCAAGGTCGCGCCCGGTCAGCCCACCGAAGAGTCGCCTGGAGCCGTGCCTGCTCAGCCTGCAAAAGAGCAACCTCAACAGTAACAGTCGCCGGCTCTTTAGTTAATGATATGGCGCCTGGCAGGGGGCCGTCAGTATTCATAGTGCAGCGCGAAGCTGCGCTTTCCTCAATGGTTGCACCGCGAAAGAAGGAAAGGAAGAGTTTGGGAAGGGTAGGCTGGGAAAGCTCCCTTTCCGAAGGAGGCTATTGCAAAAGTCGCTTCCCCAGCCGACAGACGCAAGCGAGGGTACAAGCTCAGTCGTACAGCCCTGTGCACTCCCTTCGGTCTGGGCATGCCGACACCGGGTTTTGCGCCAGTCTCCTGAGGTTTGCCAGAGCCCTTGGCCCTTGAAAGTTTCACGACTTGCGGGCGCTGGCCCAATAAGGACCCTTGGACGGCTGAGTAAGCCCTAGGAGACTGTTGCAAAAGTCGCTCTCCGGCCTCCCGGGCACGTTTATCAGTCCAACGCCGGGGCCCGCAGTTGTACAGCCCCGTCGCTTTAGGCCGGCTAACCGCAGGTTTTGCAACAGTCACCCTAGAGTAACCATCCGGCCGGCTGGAGAGCACGATTCGCGTTGAGCGTTCCACCCCCACAAACTAGGAAAAACACGAAAGAATCTGCTCGGCCATCCGGTCAAGGGCGCGTCCGTCCAGGGGATCAAGATGGCGCCTGGCGAAGGCGCGTCGAATCTCTGAGGATAACGGAACCCCCTCAAGGGCCTCGCGCAGCGCTGATAACAACTGGCCCGGGTCGGTGATTCGCCGGGCCGCCCCGAAGTCATCGAAGGGGTAAAAGGGCGGGCCGGGCCGCAGCTCGATAAAGATTGCTGGTTTGCCCAACACTATTGCGTCCAGGATAGATGTCGAGAACTGGCTGATGAAGACGTC
>JANZZA010000007.1 GCA_026419655.1 Armatimonadota bacterium
GTGCCATCGGACAATTCTTCGGCAGTGGCGGATGAGACCGCCCCTGGCTGACTTTCGCTGCAATCCGGTCTTGTTTTCCCTGCGGTTTCAACCACGTTTACGATTCAGTGTGGTTGCTGTCCCTATAGGTCGGGACACGTCGTCTTGGGTGAAGTGCTTCACCCCAAATACGGCTGCTGTGCCCCACAGGCTGGGACACCTCATCTTGCGGGAGGTGCTTCACGCTAAAAACGACTGCTGTCTCACGTGGGCTGGGATACAGCGCTCGAACGCTTTGCGGATGGAACTATTGCAGGTGGCTCATCGTTCAACTATTTACGGTTATTGCCGGGTAACCTTTACGTCAAAGCCGTAGTTGTGATATTCTCGCTACCAACGCGAGACATTACTCTGTCCGACAAGGGGTGTTATTTAGCATGTCCGAACAGCGTAAGCGCATCCTCATTGTGGAAGACAAAGCTGAGGATGCAAGACTCATGGTGGCCAGCCTGGAGCCTGAGGGCTATGAGATTCGGGTAGCGACCACTGGGAAGGAGGCTCTGGAGGCCTTCACGGAGTTCTCGCCGGATCTGGTCATTCTCGACATCATGCTGCCAGAGGGGCCGGACGGCTTTGAGCTCTGTCGGCAGTTCAGGGCGAAGGGAGATATCCCCATCATAATCGTGAGCGCCAAGACCGAAGAAATTGACACGGTGGTGGGATTGGAGCTGGGTGCGGACGACTACATCCTGAAGCCCTTCCGGCCGCGCGAGTTCGTAGCACGGGTTAGGGCCATGCTGCGCCGGGCCGTCTTCACGGAGCGGGCCGAGGCGCAGAAGAAGCACCTGTCATACCCTGGTTTGGAGATTGACCTTCCCACCCGCACCGTGGTCGTCCACGACGAGGCAGTCCATCTCACGCCAAAGGAGTTTGACCTGCTCTTCAAGCTGGCAAGCAATCCGCGGCGGGTGTTCACGCGTGAGGAGCTGATGGAGCAAGTGTGGGGCTACCGAACTCCCAACGGCGACCTGCGCACTGTTGATACGCACATCAAGCGGCTGCGCAAGAAGCTTGAAGAGGGCCGGGAGGTAGCCTGGACGCTGGCGACGGTGTGGGGCGTTGGCTACCGTTTTGATCTGAAGCGCTAGGCGCGGGTTTGGGACTGCTCCGGGAGAATACTTTGGCGGGGCCAGGCGTGGCCGTGGTGGTTGCCTGGGTTGCGATGGGATGCGGCGGTAATATTGTCTGGGGCGCTGGCGGCGGACCAGCGCCCCAGTTTTCTTCTATTTTGCCGCTCTTGCAGGTGGCGGCTATACCGTTTGCTCAGGCGCCAGTACAGATGTGGGACCTGGACCGTTTGTCTCGACCGCCGCAAGTATATCGAGCCGAAGGCTTTCGGGAGTCCGGCCTGAGGGCCATTTTCTATGAGGGGCCTCCGTTTCAAGGCAGGCCCACGCGTGTGTTTGCGTGGGTTGGTCTTCCGAAGTTGGGGCCAGGCGAAAGGGTGCCCGGGATGGTGCTGGTCCACGGCGGCGGTGGCACAGCTTTCGCCGAGTGGGTGCGGCTGTGGGTGAGCCGGGGATACGCTGCCATCGCCATGGACACGTGTGGATGCGTGCCGAAGGGTTCCTACGGAGCATGGGAGCGTCACGCTATGGGCGGGCCGCCTGGGTGGGGCGGATTCGACCAGATTGACTGGCCCAGGGAAGATCAGTGGACTTATCATGCAGTGGCCAACGTCATTCTGGCCAATTCATTGCTGCGGTCGCTGCCGCAGGTGGATCCTGCGCGCATTGGGCTGACGGGGATCTCGTGGGGCGGCTATCTGGCGTGTATCGCGGCCGGCGTTGACTCCCGATTGCGGTTTGTTGTGCCCGTTTATGGCTGCGGCTTCACGCTAGATACGGCCTTCGGCGACGCAGTCAGGTCCTTGGGGCCTGAGCGGGCACAGCGCTGGATGGATTGGTGGGACCCGGGCGCATACTTGCCACGGGCTTCCATGGCCATGTTGTGGGTCAATGGCACTAACGATTTTGCGTACACTCTCAATGCCTATCAGAAGTCTTACCGCCTGACGAAAGGCCTGCGGACGCTGTCTATCCGGCTGCGAATGCCTCACGGCCATGGCGGCCCTGGCGAGAACCCGGAGGAGATCCGCGTCTTCGCCGACAGCCTCGTAAGGGGCGGCGCGCCCTTGCCTCGTCTCACCGGCTGGGGCCGGGAGGGCACCAAAGTCTGGGCGACATATCAAAGTGAGGTCCCTGTAGTCAAGGCCGACCTGATGGTCACAAAGGACTTTGGCAGGTGGCAGGAGCGCGACTGGGAAGCTCTGCCGGCGGCGGTTAGTGCTGACGGCCACGTGACTGCGACCCTGCCCGAGCACACCGTGGTCTGGTATCTCAACCTCGAAGATAACCGCGGCTGTCTGGTGAGCACGGAGCACGAAGAGTTGCCGCAGTGAGAGGTTAGTTTGGCAAAGGCCCTGCTTGCTCGGTGCAGTGGTCAGGTTCAGGCGGCCACGAGTCTTGTATGTAATGTGAGCAACGCTAAGGCGTTTCCGGCAAACCACCCTTGCCCCTGATTAGAAGCTTCACGTGAAGCAGACTCGTGCGAGACCCCTGACCACTGCACCGCACGGTGGGTAGCAGCAGCGGCTCAAGGGCTGGGAGCCTTTCAGGGGATGCCCAAACCCGGCGGCACATCTTAGGTGGTTGCAACCGCGGCGAAAAGTTTGCAAGGGGGACTGGGGAGCCGTCCTCCTTAAAGGGCTGCCCCCCAGTAACAGACACTTGCGGGAGCTTCTGTGGCCCTACCGCTCAGGCGCAAACAGCATCCTGAGAAAAACGAATAGTCTCTTCGTGGTTCTGCTTGCGAAAGTTCATCAGGCTAAGGTAAAGTACAGTATGATTGCTCCGGCCCTGGGGCCGGGGCTTGGGTTTTCCTATAGACTCCGATTTTGCGGCAGGTGGTGCGCTAGTGCCCAAGATACAAATCATTGACGTAACTAATCGCGACGGGGACCAAACAGCTCGAGTTGTGCTGAGCAAACTGCAGAAGACCGTCATCAACTGGATGCTCGACCAGATGGGCGTTTACCAGTCGGAAATGGGTTTCCCGATCAGCCCGCACGAAAAACGGTACATTAACGCCAATATCGAGCTGACGACGGATTGCAATGGCCAGGGGCCGCTGATAAAGCACCTGCAGCTCAGCGGCTGGTGTCGCGCCTTGGCTTCTGATGTGGAGCAGGCGCTGCAAAACACTAACCTGCAGCATTTGAATGTCTCGATTTCTACGTCCGAGCAGATGCTGCGGTGGAAGTTCAGGGGCAAGTTTTCGCGCGCCGACATAATCAAGATGACCGTAGATGCCGTGACGGCTGCCCGGGAGGGCGGCGCCATCACGGTGGGCGTCAACGCCGAGGACGCCTCGCGGACGGACCTGGACTTCCTGGTGGAATTTGCCGCCGCTGGGCGGGAGGCAGGTGCCGATCGCTTTCGCTATTGCGACACTCTCGGCCACGATGACCCAGAGACTATAGCCAGCCGGGTGCGGGTCGTTGCCCGGGAGGTAGGCATACCGGTCGAGATGCACTGTCACAACGACCTGGGGCTGGCCGTGGCCAATTCTTGCGCCGGGGCGGTGGCCGTCTGCGAGGAAGGCGTTGACGCTTACATCAACACTACCATTAACGGCATAGGCGAGCGGGCAGGCAACGCTGACCTTGTTTCCTGTATCCTGGCGCTCAAGTTTTCGTCCCGCTGGGGCGACCTGGGGCTTCTCGACGAGCGGATAGACCTCTCAAAGGCCTGGCGTATCTGCAACTACACCGCCGACGCTTTCGGCGTGCCGATTCCAATTAACCAGCCGGGCGTTGGCGGCAACGCCTTTGCGCACGAATCAGGCATTCACGCCGACGGTGCTCTTAAGGACCGTCACAACTATGAGCTTTACGACTACGAGATGCTGGGTCGCGGGGAGAAGATTGAGATCCCCACGGGCCGGCTCATTCTTACGGGCAAGCACGGCGGCGTCGCAGGCCTGGAGTATGTGTATGCCCAGATGGACCTGGGCTTCCGCGACGAAGAGCACAAGCGCGAAACCCTGCGGCTGTGCCAGTATGCCAACCTGCACAATCAGGCTCCTCTCACCCCCGAGGAGCTTTGGCTAATCTACCACTACCCGGCCCAGGTGCGCGAGATTCTAACCTACGTGCCGTAGGGCCTCGCCGCACACGGGCAACCTGGCTAGCCGAAGGGCTCTTTTCTTGCTGGGGCGGCGGAGCGATAGGTAGAGTGCTTGGTCAGGAGGGATGCAGGGTGCGCAAGGAGTCTTTGCAGTTTCTTGAGGCCCTCATCGCTGCGCCGTCACCGTCGGGATTTGAGCAGCCGGCCCAAAAAGTCGTGCGTGACTACTTGGCGCCCGTGGCCGACGAAGTCCGCATGGACTTGTCGGCCAACCTCATTGCGGCGCGAAATCTCTCTGGTGCGCCTCGCGTCATGCTCGCCGGCCACGTGGACCAGATCGGGATGATGGTCGTGCACATCACGGACGACGGTTATCTGAAGGTGCAGGCCATCGGGGGAATTGACGAGGCTAATCTTGTTGGTTCCCGGGTCTGGGTGCATGCGGCGAAGGGGGCCGTTGCAGGTGTCATCGGCCGCACGGCCATCCATATCCTTCCCCCTGACCAGAGGCGGAAGGTACCGGAAATACATGAGCTGTGGGTGGATATTGGTGCCAAGGATAAGAAGGAAGCCCAGAAGCTGGTCCGCATCGGCGACCCGGTAACCTGGCAGGCGGGGTTCATGCGCCTGCAGCGGAATTTCGTAGCCGCCGCGGGCTTTGATGATAAGGTTGGCGCCTGGGTTGCGGCTGAGGCCTTTCGCCTGGCCGCTGCCAAGCCACTCAAGTGCGCCCTTTACGCGGTTTCAACCGTCCAGGAGGAGCTTGGGTTGCGCGGCGCTCGAGTGGCCGCCTTCGGGATAGACCCGCTGGTGGGCATTGCCATTGACGTGACCCATGCGACGGACTATCCGGGTTCGTCTAAGGACCAGCAGGGCGACATCAAGCTAGGGGCAGGTCCCGTCATCGAGCGCGGCCCCAACATAAATCCCCGGGTCTTCGAGCTTCTCGTGGAGACCGCTGAGAAGGCCAAGATTCCCTACCAGCTTGTCGGAGCACCGAGACCCACGGGCACCGATGCCAATGCCATCCAGATAAACCGCGCCGGCACCGCCGCGGGGCTGATCAGCATACCCAACCGTTACATGCATTCACCAGTCGAGGTTTGTTGCCTCGAGGACCTCGAGAATGCTGCCAAGCTGCTGGCCGCGGCGGTGGCCCGCATTGATTCGACAATGGACTTCACTCCCTGGTAGCAGTTGTGGGAGCGAGCGGGGCTGAGGAGGCTATGCCTCGGATTCACAGGCTGCCAGAGGCCCTGGCTAACCGCATCGCGGCCGGCGAAGTGGTGGAGCGCCCGGCGTCAGTGGTCAAGGAACTGGTGGAGAATGCCCTGGACGCCGGCGCACGGCACATAGCCGTGGAGCTTCGGGCGGGCGGCACAAAGCTCATCGTGGTGGCCGATGACGGCCGCGGCATGGAGCCAGAAGACGCCGTGCTGGCCGTCGAGCGCTTCGCAACGAGCAAAATCTCTGCGCCCGACGACCTTCACCACATTGAGACCATGGGCTTTCGCGGCGAGGCCCTGCCGTCAATCGGAGCTGTTTCCCGGATGCGCATTCTTACCCGACCGGCCGACCGTGCCGAAGGTACTTTGGTTGTTGTCGAAGGCGGCGTCGTGCGAAAGGTCGAGCCGGTAGGCTGCCCACCTGGCACGCGCGTCGAGGTAGCTGACCTGTTCTACAACACTCCTGCCCGTCGCAAGTTTCTATCCTCGACCAATACGGAGCGTGCTCATTGTCACGACTGGGTGGTCCGCCTGGCCATGGCCAGGCCCGACGTAGCCATTAAACTCGTCCACGACGGCCAGGTGCTTTTCTCGACGGCCGGTACCGGCGACCTGCTGTCCGTGATTGCGGCCGCTTACGGCTCTAACGCTGCTCGCGAACTGCTGCCCGTACTCCTGGAGACGGACGACGCTCGCATTTTCGGTTTCGTGAGCGGTCCGAGACTTATTCGCGCCACCCGCCAGCACCAGTATTTTTTCGTCAATGGACGTTTCGTGCGCTCTCGCGCGTTGAGCCATGCTGTCACGCAGGCCTATGGAGCGCTTCTTCCTGCTGGGCGCTATCCGCTTTGCAGTGTTCATCTTATCCTTCCAGCGACCGATGTTGACCCAAACGTGCACCCGACGAAAATCGAGGTGCGGTTTGCTTACGAGGGGCGCGTGCATGACTTGGCAGAGCGGGCGGTGCGCGAGGCCCTGGAGCAAGCCGGTCTCAGGCCTGGTACTCCACCGCCGCTACGGCCAGAGAGCGGGATTGAGCCAGCGGACGTGGCCCAGCGTGCTTCTGCCAGTGGGAGGCTTCGCGTTAGTCCCTTTGCTGACAGACTCGACGGCCGGGATGATGGTTTGGCAGTGTATGCCAGACCCGCTGATTATGGGCGAGGGCATGTGGATAGGCCGGAGGAGGCCGCGCCGCTTGAGACTCCAGCGGAAACGCGACGCGGCGCTGGGCCGCCGGCTCCAACGCGCCTGGAAGTCACGGACGCAGGGGAGGCCTCCCAGCGTGAGATTCAGGTCCTGGGCCAGCTTGCGCGACGGTACATCG
>JANZZA010000044.1 GCA_026419655.1 Armatimonadota bacterium
TTTCTCAGCTTGCCGCGGCTGCCTTTGGAGACTGTTGCAAAAGCCGTTTCCCGGCGCCCAGGCGCAGTCGCGGGTGATAAGGTTAAGCGCACACCGTTGTACACTTTTTGACCCAGATAAGCCGACACCAGATTTTGCAACGGTCCCCTTTAGGATTACTGGGCTTGCGTCCTCGCATAGCGCTGTGGAAGCCGACGTTCCCGTCCCCGATTAGCAAGAAGTTCCATCAGTTCCTCGACATTCGCCAGCAGTTTTGCCGCATCCCGACGGTCGCAGGCAAAGCTGACTTCGTGCTCCCGCGCGGTAAACCGCGCCAACCGAGGGGACGGTGTGCGGCCTCGACTCGTGGTCTGTGGACGGTACAGTGCTGCCAACATCCGGGCTTCTCGCTCGCTTAGCTTAGCTGAATCATCCAACAGAATTACTACTTTCCCGTCTCGCCACACAAGTTCGGTGACACCAGCTTCCCAGCATTGTACTCGCAGCCGCCCCAGCCTCACCAGGGCGTCAACGGACCCCGGAAAAGGCCCATAGCGGTCGCGCAATTCTTCGGCGAAGCTGTCCACTTCCTCCAGTGTCTGTGCTGCTGCCAGACGCCTGTAGGCAGCTATCCTCTGGTTGTCGTCCTCTACGTAGCTTTCGGGGATTACGGCAGGCACTGGCAAGTCTATGGTTGGGTGCTTTTCGCCCAGATACCGCGTGTCCCCCTTGAGCACGCGCACCGAGTCGGCAAGCATCTCACAAAACATGTCCAGGCCGACGCTTGCTATGTGACCGCTCTGTTCGGGGCCCAGGAGGTTCCCAGCCCCCCTGATTTCCAGGTCCCGCAGGGCAAGTTTCAGCCCGCTGCCCAGCTCGGCGAACTCTTCGATGGCCCGCAGGCGCTGCTCGGCTTCCTCGGTCAGCCGATGGGGATAGCGATATAGAAAATAAGCATAAGCCTGGCGGTCAGACCGGCCCACGCGCCCACGGAGCTGATATAACTGCGCCAGGCCCATGCGGTCGGCGTCGTCCACGATAATAGTATTGGCGTTGGGCACGTCCAGGCCGTTTTCAACGATGGTCGTGCACACAAGCACGTCAATCTCATGGCCGTAGAAGGCCATCATTACGTGCTCAAGCTCGTCCTCAGCCATCCTGCCGTGGCCAATGGCCACTCGCGCTTCGGGGACCAACCGCTGCACATGGGCAGCGACGTGCTTGATGCTTTGCACGCGGTTGTGGACGAAAAACACCTGCCCCCCGCGGCTTAGCTCCCGTCGTATGGCCTCGCGGATGAGGTCGTCGTCATGCTCACGCACATAAGTACGCACTGGGAGGCGCCCGCGCGGAGGGTCATTGATGACGGAGATGTCCCGGATGCCGCTTAGGGCCATATTAAGCGTCCTGGGAATTGGCGTAGCCGTCAGCGTTAAGACGTCCACGTTATGCCGCAGTTTCTTAAGTTTCTCCTTCTGTGCTACCCCGAACCGTTGCTCCTCGTCAACGATGACCAGACCCAGGTCCTTGAACTTCACGTCGGACATGAGGAGACGATGGGTTCCGATGACTATGTCTACGCTGCCGTCTCTGAGTCCGGCTACGATGGCACGCCGCTCCGCTGGCGCCCTGAAGCGGCTTAGCATCTCCACCCGCACGGGGTAAGGCGCCAGGCGCTCCGAGAAGGTGTGGTAGTGTTGCTCGGCCAGGACCGTTGTGGGCACCAGTACGGCCACTTGTTTGCCGTCCAGGACGGCCTTAAAAGCTGCCCGGATGGCCACCTCAGTTTTCCCAAAGCCTACGTCGCCGCAGACCAGCCGGTCTGTGGGCCTGTTGCTCTCCATGTCCCGCTTGACTTCCTCAATGGCGCGTAGCTGGTCCGGGGTTTCTTCCCAGCGGAAGGAGGCCTCAAGCTCGTGCAGCCACGGTCCATCGGGACTGAAGGCATGTCCCTCGACTTGTTCGCGCGCCCGGTACAGGGTCAGAAGTTCCTGCGCCAGCATGAGGGCCGCGCGCTTTGCCCGGCGCTTCTGTCGCGCCCAGTGCCTCCCATGAAGGGAATGGATGGTCGGTTTCCGCCCGTCTGTGCCAATATATTTCTGCACCCGGTCAAGCTGTGTCACCGGCACGTACAGGCGGTCGCCCTCAGCATACTCGATGAGTAAGTATTCTCGCTCTATGCCGTCAATGCTCTGGCGGACCAGGCCCCTGTAGATTCCAATGCCGTGGTGAATGTGTACCACGTAGTCGCCTTCCTGCAGCTCGCGCAGGGACGTGAGTGAGAACCCAGGCTTGTAAGTCGGCTCCTCTCCGCGTCTGATTTTTTGCCAGCCGAAAATCTCCCGCGAGGTAATCAGGATGGCACCGCTGTCTGGTAGGACAAAGCCTGCCGATAACTCGGCTTCAGCCACGTAGCCCCGCCCTGGCTCGAGACACTGCCCGGGCGTCCATACCGAAAGCTCACTCAGCCCACGTCCTGCCAGCGCCTGGGCGGTATCTTCAACCTGCCGCGTGCAAAGTACCACGGTCTGGCCTTTCTGCAGCCATTCTTTCACGCCTTCGACCAGCAGGTTCATGTGCCCGCCGAAGCTATCCGGTGGGGGAGTAGGGACCTCGATGACCTCCACGCCCGCATCCCACGGCACATCAGCTCTCAACATGCTGAAGTACAGCGTCCTGCGGCGGGTACGTGCCTGCAGGTATTTAGTGCGAAAAGCCTCCCAGCCGAGACACGCGCTCTGGGGCAGGCGCAGATGGGTGCCAAGCTTGACGGCCGCCTGCTGGGCGCGAGCGATTTCTGCCTCAAATTGCTGGCCGGCTTGCTCAACCCTCACGGGCTCGTCCACCACTATAGCTGCATCTTCCGGCAGATAGTCCACGACAGTGTGCAGGGTCGGCCAGAGATACGGCAGGTAATGGAGAAGGTGCGGCGTCGGTGTCAGATGCCTGAGAGCTGCCAGGTCTTCCTCCATCCGCGCCGTCAGCCGCTCGCGCTCCCGCAGTTTCCCGGCCGCTCCCAGCCGGTCAAGTTCGCGCTGGAAAGCTGCCTGGACTGCTGGCAGCGCGGCCCGGACACGCTCGCTGTCCAGCAAAACTTCGCCGGCTGGTGGGACGTCTACTGCGTCAAGGTCGGCCGTGCTGAGCTGGGAGACCGGGTCAAAGTACCGCAGAGATTCCACCTCGTCGCCAAAGAACTCAGCCCGCACGGGGTAGGGGAGAGTAGGCGGGAATATGTCAACGATGCCGCCTCTGACGGACACCTGGCCGGCTGCCTCCACGAGGGGCACGCGCTGGTAGCCCAGGGCCGCCAGTATTCCAACCAGCCGGTCCCGGCCAGCCTGAGCGCCCTTCCGCAGGGAGATCCTGGCCGCCGCCCAGACTTCTCGCGGCGCCGTCAGATGCATGAGAGCTTGCACAGGGGCCACAACAAGCGCTGGTTTACCCGCCGCGAGCCTGTCTAACACCTGAATCCGCTGCGCCGTCTCCTCGGGCCCTGGCAAGACGCCGTCATACAACGCGCTCGCCACTTCTGGGTAAAACAGCACGTCCACAGGCTCTCCCCGAAGCAAGTCCTGCGCATCATCTACAAGAGAGCGACCTCGCTCGGCCGAATATGTTGCTACCAGGACCGTCCGATGCCCGCCGGTGCACAAAACGGCAGCCAGGAAGCTCCTGCCAGCACCGACTCCTCGCACGAGCAAGGGCCCCCTGCCCGCCGCTGCTGCTTCCAGCCGCGTCAGCTTCTCGCTTCCGGCCATCAGTTCACGCAACGCACCAGCCAGCGAAGACATAGTCAATCTGTTCGGGCCTCGGCCCGGTCCCCAAACCCAACTAGCCCGAGGGACACTCGGGCTGACCTTTGCGATTGGTTGTACACCAGCCCCATATCTTCCAGTTTCTATTCTACCGCAGCGACAGATGCTCCCACACCAGGGCCGCCGCTCCCAAAACGCCCGCGGCATTGCCCAGCGCGGCTGGAACTATGTCGCTTACGTCGAACTTGCCGCGCGTGATCCGGCTGCGGTCCGCGACGGTGCTGCGGATAGCGCCGAAAAGTACCTCCCCAGCCGCTGCGATGCCGCCGCCGATGACGACCTTGTCTGGGTCGCAAAGTATTAGAGCATTGCAAATCCCTATGCCCACCCAAAAGCCTGTTTCTTCCAGGGTCTCCATGGCCACGGCGTCGCCGCGCTTTGCTTCTTCGGCAATTATGCGTGGTATTTCTTCCCACACTGGCTCCCAGTCATCGCCCAGCCGGTCAAGCAGCGAGGACGGTTTTCCCCCGCGCACCTTAGCTAACGCCCTATTGATGATTCCGTCGCGTCCGGCTAAGGCTTCGAGGCAGCCATGATTGCCGCAGCCACACAGCGGCCCTTCGGGCTGCACTATCATGTGTCCGATTTCGCCCAGTATGCCCCGCGGTCCGCGGATAACCTTGC
>JANZZA010000063.1 GCA_026419655.1 Armatimonadota bacterium
GCCCTCCGGCAGCTCATCACAGTAGCGCTGCACCCACGTCTTGCCGCCATCGAGGGTGACATAGACGTGGCCGCTGGTGCCGAAGTACACGCGGTCAGGCTCAGCAGGAGAGATAGCCATGCACTCGACCGACGGGCCCCAGAAGTTTATCCAGCCCTGGTCCATGTTCTTGTTCTCGCCCCAGTGATAGCTCACCCGCTCCCAGCGACGGCCGCCATCGGTCGTTTTGAAGACGCCCGCCGCAACCCAAGATCTCTCCCCCACATAGGCCACGTTAGCATCCCGCGGGTCTACCACAATCTGGAAAACACTGGCCGTCATGTATGGCGATTCATCGGCCCGGCCCAGATTGGTCGGCAGACCGTCCGCGCGACGTTGCCACGTCCGGCCAGCGTCGTCGCTGCGGTATACTCCGCCGTTGTATTCTTCGCCGGCGCGGGCCGTGGTACGCACCGTAAGATAGACGACGTTCGGCGCGGAGGGTGCAAAGGCCAGCTCCTGCGCCCAAAGATTCGCCAGGCCCTCATTCGACGGCCGCCAGGACTGCCCGCCATCGTCGCTGCGGAAAACTCCCCTGCTGGTGGCAGCGAGGACGACCCGGCCGTCGTCGGGTTTAACCTGCACGCAACTGACGATGGCGTCTGGCGGAAAAGCCCCTCGGTCGCAGTCAACCCAGGTCTCGCCGGCGTCCTCGCTGCGGTACATCAGTGGCGGCGTGCTGGGCTTGTCCCACCGCGGCCTGCCAATACCGGCATAGGCTACACGGGGATTCGTCGGGTCGAAGCACAACGTACCAATAGGCGCCGAGAAGCTGTAGCGCTGGACTCCAGGAAAGCCGGCACGTATCCAGCGCCATGAGCGGCCCTGGTCGGTGGAGCGAAAAATGCCGCCCTCGGTGCCCAGAAGAATAAGCTGGCTGTCAGCCGGGCAGACTGCAATGGCCTCAACGAAGGGGTTCCGCAGGCCGGCGTTGCGTATCTCGTAGTGCAATCCCCCGTCTGCCGAGAAGTAAAAACCACCCACGTCGCAGCCGACGTAGAGCACATTGGGGTCTTTGGGGTCGCAGGCAATGGCCTCAATCCACCCCCCACCGCCCGGCCCGACGTTGCGCCAGGTCACCGCCCCGCCTACTGGGGCCTCGCTCGCGACGGGCGGCCCGGCGACCACCATCCTCGCCCCTGCAAGGAACGCTGCACACAAGCCAAGGGCTAAGCACGCAACTGCACGCATCAATTACTCCCCTCCATACGCCTACCTACACCACAACTGCAACTTCCGGCATATTCGCCCCCTGCACTGCTGAGGCCTGCAGGCGTGCGCGAGACTATGCGTATGTCCGAGGCCTCATCCTACGAAAGACAAAACCACAAAAAGCATCGCAAAGACTTTTCTGGGGGCAACCTTTTGAAAAGGGTTATCCCCCAGACCCCCTTCCCAAACTTTTTCGTGCTGTTTCCATCATGCTGGCCAGCGATCAGAGGCATGAGCAATGACGGCGCGAAGGACCCTTGTTGGTTTGCAAGAACGACCACAAGAGACCGGACTGGAAAAGGCTTGCAAGAGCGTCCAACTGCACCGGCAGGCCGGCTGGCCTTGTGCTGCAAGCAAAAAGTCGCTTGCAAGACTCATGTGATTCCTAAGCAGGAGGATGTGAGATGACCGGCTTGAGTATGCTGGGCGGTGACCTCGGCGGCCTGCCGCGACTGTCCAGGGCCGTCACGCGCTCCATAAGCGCCGAGAATCCCACCGGCGAAAAAGGCAAGGGCGGCATGGCCACCGAAGGGACAGGCGCCAGTTGTGCCCGCGACCTGGGCCAGGGCTGGAAGGTCTCCCCCAGCGTCATCATCCGCGCCGGAGAAACCTTCACGCTCGCAGACATCCACGGTCCCGGCACCATCCAGCACATCTGGATTACCGGCGACCTGGCCCGCCGCGGCCCCCTGGCGCGCTTTTATATCCTGCGCATCTACTGGGACGACCAGGAAGCACCCTCAGTAGAGTGCCCATCGGCGGACTTTTTTGTGTGCGGTTGGGGCGAATATGCTCAGATCAATTCCCTGCCCGTGGCCGTTAACCCCAACAAGGGTTTCAATAGCTTCTGGCCCATGCCCTTCCGAAAACGCTGCCTTATGACCCTCGAAAATCGTCACCACGAAGACATTGTCTGCTACTACCAGATTACCTACGCCCTCGGGGACGTGCCGGACGATGCTGCTTATTTCCACGCCCAGTTTCGTCGCACAAATCCTCTGCCGTATAAGCAGCCTTACACCATCGTGGACGGCATACGGGGGCAGGGACACTACGTCGGCACAGCGATGGCCTGGGGCGTCAACAACAATGGCTGGTGGGGCGAGGGAGAAATCAAATTCTACATTGACGGCGACACGGATTTTCCAACCATCTGCGGAACCGGCACGGAAGACTACTTCGGAGGCGCCTACAACTGGGATGTGGGCGGCCAGTACGTGACTTATTCCGCGCCCTTCATGGGCATGCACCAGGTCATCCGGCCCGACGGCGCCTATCGCTCCCAGCAGCGCTTTGCCATGTACCGCTGGCATATACTGGACCCGATACGATTCGAAAAGGACCTTCGCGTCACAATCCAGGCCCTGGGCTGGCGGGACGGCGGCCGGTACTTACCGCTTCAAGACGACATCGCTTCCGTGGCCTACTGGTACCAGACTCTGCCGACAGCATCCTTCCCTCCTCTTCCTGACAAAGACTACCTTGAAATCATCTGACCCCTTGCCGCTGGCGTAGTGGAAGCAGGACCAGGGAGTTTGGGAGGGGCGCCGTGGGGACGGCTTTCTTGAGAAGGTTGCCCCCAGAATAACCTCTCCCCTGGCGCCGCCCAATAATGAGACGTACTGAGCCCGTGGCATCTTGACGAGGAAGGTAAAGCCGTAGCCGCCAGCAGGGGCGGCCAGGCGCCGCACCATAGCTCGCGAGGCCTGGGCGGGCCCCGCTCGCGCCGCGCTGGTTGTCCCCATAGCAACGTCCGCGCTCCTCAAGCCACAGACCTGCAAAAGCAAGAGGCTCACGCCCTCCGTCGGCTACGCACGAGCGGAACAGCGGCGGGTCTATCACGTCGAGCACCACCACATAGCGTCTGGTCACAACCCGACAGCCGTCATGCTCCCAGGCCAACCGCACACCTCTCGACGGCAGAGGGGCCGCGAAGGTCGCTAGCGTGACCAGGTTACAGCAGGCTAGTCCTGCGACTCTCAGCAGCAGCGTACTTACGTCCTCCGTTGGGGACGATTTGACTGGCCTTGATTTGAGCGCGGCCTAAACCCTTGGGGGACTCGCGCAACAGTTGGTTCCCACCCACAATCTCGCGACGCCGAGGGCCGAAACTATCCCTGTCTAGAACACCGGGGGCCGGCTCTTCCGCGCCGGCCCCGGCTCCCCCTCCCCACAGCACCTTCGCTGGTCTCAAACCCAGGCGTCTGCTTTTTGCCCGCCCGGTTCAACCATGGGCGAGGGCTACCACCCAGGCGGATAGACCTCAACGTTCTGCCAGGGCAGATAGTTGTTCATCGTGGCCTGGTCGGGCGCCCAGAACTTCTCGCTGCGCATCCACTTGACGTGGCCGTCGAAGAAAGCCACGTTGACACCGCCGTTGTGCGGTTCAATGAAGTCGGTCCCGCACCCTCCACCGGGTCGGCGCCATGGCCGCGAACAGCCCCACGCCGAGTCGGCTAGCAGGTACAGCTCTGCGGGCTTCCTGATTTGAGCCAGCGCCTTGGACGCGCACCAGCATCCGATTCCTCGACAGTTCAGACCGTAGCTTGTCCCATAAGGACGTATCCTCGGGTCGTTTACCCACCAGCCACAGTTTGCCCCGTTATTCCATAGAGTGCTTGGACAGATGAAGATTTGCCAGTTTTTGATGTAGGGCTGCCAGATGTGGTGGAACCACAGGGTGGTTCCCGGTTGGTTGCAACCAGCGCTCGCGGCCGCCCTCACAAAAGGACCGGTGAACCTCTCATCGTAGTCCTGGGCGTACATCATGAAGGCCAGGGCAGCCTGCTTGAGATTGCTCTGGCAGCTCGCCTGTCGCGCTTTCTCGCGAGCCCTGGCGAATACCGGGAACAATATGGCCGCCAGGATCGCGATTATCGCGATCACGACGAGCAACTCAATCAACGTGAAACCTCGTCGCATGCCCAACTCCTCCCTTTGGTGTGGTTGAATCCCACCGCAACAGCTCCACGCTGGCGGTCATGGCTTGCCAGACCCCTCTTCTCTTAGCAGCCATCACCTCCGCTGCAGCATCCTAGCCCTTCAGCTCCGCAAGATAAACAGGGCTGACCCCACAGAAGACCGGTTCCCCACGAGATAGCTCGTGGCCTTGGGGTGGCGCCCAGAACAGAGCGCGCGGGCCCGCCCAGCGGCGAGCTGGCCTTGCCCTGCTGCTAGGGCGGCGTTGTGCAACACGGGCCCGGGCGGATGCTTCGCGTCCAGCCGGATGCCAGGGCGCCCGCGCTGAGGAACTTTACGTGGCCGTCAACGAAGGCGACGTTGGAGCCACCGTTGTGACGCGTGTTGTTTTCGATCTGGTTTTGCGGGTTGCAGCCGGCCGCACAGGCCGCCGGGTACGCGATTTTCTCCCACCGAGACGCTCCATCATCGCGGTGGGCCGAGTCGCATGCGAGAACCGTATGAGCTGGGTACTTGTAATTAGCCAGGGGATAGCCGGGCTTCTCGTAGGGATCCGCATTGGTGCACTCCGCCCAACGGCCCATTCCATAGCTGAGCATGTCGTCGGTCCAATTGACGCCAGCGTTGTACGGCGGAGCAGGCAGCGGCCAGCCACCAGAAGAGCGGGCACTGGGGCAGCGGAAAAGCTGGGCATTCTTGATGTAGGGTTGGACCACAGCGTACCAGCGCGTGGTAGTGGAATTGTTGGGCCGACCACACTCCCAGTACGGCGTGCAGGGGAACCGCTCGTCGTAGTCTTGCACGTACATCAGTACAGCCAGCGCGATCTGCTTGAGGTTGCTTTGGCAGCTCGCCTGTCGCGCCTTCTCGCGAGCCCTGGCGAACACAGGGAACAGAATAGCCGCCAGGATCGCGATGATCGCGATCACCACCAACAGCTCGATGAGCGTGAACCCTCGTCTCACCGGTCATTCCTCCTCTTCCCACGTTTTTTTTGGCAGACTTCATACATTCCTGCTTGCCGGAAGTAGCAGGTACCCGGCCTTGGCGCACATCACCTCCTTCTACGGTGATATCCTCGGCAGGCTCTCGTGCTTTCGTGGCGCTGCCGACTGCTCACTGCTTCCAGGACTACTGGAAAGGATTCATCTCGACGCCATAGCGGGCTAGCATGTCCCTGTCAGAGCGCCACTTGACGTGCCCGTCGGCGAAGGCATAGTTAGAGCCGCCATTGTGGCGGCTGTAGTAGTCGGAAGTGGCCTGGCCTGTGCCGCCGTCAATGCCGTTGAGGTTACCGTCCCGCCAGCCTATCGTCGGCGAGTCGCAGCATACGTTGGCAAAAATGAAGGCGCCCGCGCCCCCGTACATGTGCATGGCGTCTCCAATCATGACGGTTGAAGCTGGCAGGCTGATGCGGCCGACGCCCAGCCCACGGGAGCCGACGAAATCACTCGAAAACAGCCGCTCATTGAAGGCGTAGCCAAGGGCGTGGGGGCCGGGAAAGGCATACGTTGGGCTGCCCCAGCCATAGCTTGACCACTGTCGCCCCCAGTCTGCCGGAACCGGATTGGGCCAGAAGTTACCCGACTGACAGTAGCAGCCCTTCACTGACGGACACTCGTACATCTGCGTGTTTTTCACGTAAGGGAAGATGGCTGCCGGCGGGGCTAAGGGCATCTGATTGGCATTGCCAAAGCGGTTCCACAGGGGCATTGTCTCGTCGTAGTCCTGCACGTACATCAACTCTCCGAGGGTAAGCTGCTTGAGGTTGCTCTGGCAGGAGGCCTGTCGCGCTTTCTCGCGAGCCCTGGCGAAAACCGGGAACAAGATGGCCGCCAGGATCGCGATTATCGCGATGACCACCAGCAGCTCGATGAGGGTGAAGCCTCGGCGCATCGCAAACACCTCCCATGAGTATGGCTCTGCGGCACGCCGGGTGCCTAGGGCACTCGCGCATGCCTTCGACACCGCCTACATTGTAGAGCTTCGCTCTCGGTGGCACAACACCTTCTTCCGAATGCCGCAGACTTCTCTTCTTTCTTGACACAAACCCCGTGTCCAACGTCACGGCGCCGGCTGGTGCTTTCGCTGCCGCGGATCGCGTATTGCTAAAGGGTGTGTCAGGCGGAAGCAGGGCGAGAAAGTTTGGGAAGGAGGTCTGCGGAACAATCCTTTTCAAAGGGCTGCCCCCAGAAAAAGCCGGTCGGCGGACGTTGCTGCGGTTCTCGCCAGTGGTTAGAAGAAAATGCCAAGGCAATTAAACACTACATTCACATCCTGGCCGATGACAGAGGCCAAACAGTCCCGGTTACGGCAGCCTAAGGTTTTCTCGGGCCATGCCGTTGTGGGTATAACCAATAATCCTGATAGCAGCTTGGCTGCCTTGCGTGAGGGCAATCATATGAGTTTCGGGGATATTGGAGACGACGAGGCCGAAGATTTCCACGTTAGCGGCCTGGCGCTCGGCGTAATCTTTGCGCTCGGCCATTGGCGGGCAGTCAATGAGTAAGGCCCGGCCGCCCGCTTGCTGAACCATGGCCGCGTTGGCAGCCACATTAGCCGGCGCAAAAGAGCTCAGCGAGAGATTGCTGACCTGCAGCGTGGCGCCGGCGAAACCCGGCTCGATGAGGAGAGCCGCCTGTCGGGCCACTGGGCCGCCAGCGACCTCCATCTGTCGGCCGTCCGTGAGGCTTACGTGAACCATGATGTTTGTGAGCTGGTTGGGCAGGATGGTGCCCAGGACGCACTCGAAACCAATGACACAATTGTCCAGCTTACAATCCACTAGAGAACCCCACGGCCCCTCGCCCCATTCGAAGCTCACCCGCTCGCCGGTGGGAGGGTCTACGAAAGGGGCCTCGGGCGAAGCGCCCAGCTTAAAGCCCGTGTGAACGAGGAAGACAGCTACGTCGCTGATGGAGTAGCCGTCCACGCTGCCAAAATCAAAGGCAATGTTGTCCGGCTGGGAGCTGATGGCGGCCTGGAG
>JANZZA010000065.1 GCA_026419655.1 Armatimonadota bacterium
GGTGTGCGGCCACCGCGCCATACTTTGCGCCAGCGAAGTTCACTTCCCCGGCGTACCGCCCGCCCAGATAGACTGCTGTGTCCCGCAGAGGCGCGATGACCCAATCGCCCATCTCCCGCAGGGGCGAGCCGTGAGCCGTGACGACAGCGTAAACCTTTCGCCGCATAGCTTCCTTAAACCGCTCCTGCCCAGCGTAGCAGGACCACCGGTCCATGAAGCACTTTAGCTGCCCCGCCACTCCTGCCCAGTAGACCGGAGACGCAAACAACACCACATCGGCCACCAGGACCTTGTCCAGCAGCTTTGGCATGTCGTCGTCAGCCCGCAGGTCTACTCGCATCGCGGGGTCATCGGCGAGGTGGGCCACCGGACGGATAACGTAGTCGTCGAGGTAGATTTTTTCCACCTTGGCTCCTGCCGCCGACGCACCGCTGCCAAAGGCATCGGCCATCAGGTCGGTGTTGCCGCCCTTCCGCGGCGAAGCGCAAAGAAGCACGACCTTTGTCATTGTGCCTGCCGTCCTGACATTGATTCGTTCCGCCCGCCCAAAGACGTACCTCTACTTGTCTGCTACTCGTCTTTCCGGCGCAACGACGTGATGCCACCTGGCCCGCCAGCAATGGGCGGTCTGTCTTGCTGGCAGTGCATCTGCGGGTCGGTATCCACCGCGCTTGTTGGCTGCACTCCGGGCGGTCTTCCTTCGGCGGGCCGACGATTGGTCCTGGCACGGATTGCTTCCGCTCGCGCTGGATAATGGAGCTTGGTGTAGGTGTACAGGGCCGTCAGCAGAATAATGAAAACAGCCGCGGTCGTCAGAATTCCTGCCGGGACGGCCACCCACCAGGGCCAGCCTCTAGACATGCCCCAGGTTGCGAGAGCTACTCCGCCCAGGATGCTGTATAAGGCCCGAAAGGATGAACGGCCGAGGGTAAAGAGGAAAGGGTTCGACATGGCGCGATTTCTTATAGCATAATCCGCCTGCGCAGGCCAAAGTGGCGGCGCAGCTCATAGCTGCTGGGCCGCCCAGAAGCTGGCCTTGCGCCCATGGGTGAGGGCGGTGGAAACAGAAGGAGAAAGTTTGGCTGGGGGAGCCGTGGACCAACCCTTTTTAGTGATCGTTGCAGGAGCTGTGTTAGGCCTATCCGAGGTGCAGAAAGCGCACAGAGCGCAGCGCAGTACTTTCTCCATGGGTCCACTTCCTGCAGTCGCAGAGTCGGGCCCTGCAACAATTACCTGTTGAAAGGGCCCCCACTCGAGAAGTCTGCTTCTTGGTGTTGTCATATAGCGGGCACAGAAACAGCAAAAAGACTGCCAGACGACGCCTGTAAGGACGGTGTCCGTGGGTGAAGATAGCTTATGTTGACCTGGTTTGCGGGATAAGCGGCGACATGTTCCTGGGGGCTTTGATTGACGCTGGGGCGGGGCTGGGCGGGATTCGTCGGCTTCTATCGGGCTTGGCGCCGGGTTTGTGGGATTTGAAGGCTGAGCGTGTTAAGCGCGGCGGCATCGCAGCCACCGCTGTTTTGGTCGAGGCCGCTGAAGCTGAGAGGCATCATGCCCATGCCGGTGTTCACGGGCGCAGCTATGCTGAGCTGTGCGACGTTCTCGCCCAGGCCGCGCTGGATGAGGCAATAAAAGCTGACGCCGCCGCTATGCTGCGGATGCTCGCTGAAGCCGAGGCGTCCATCCACGGCATAGCGCCCGACGATGTCCACTTTCATGAAGTTGGCGGCCTTGATACCCTCGTTGACTTGGCCGGCACTGTTGCCGCCCTTCAACTCCTCGGCGTGGACCGCGTTTATGCCAGCGCTATTCCCTGGTCCCACGGGCAGGTGAGAACGGCCCACGGTCTCCTGCCCGTGCCCGCGCCGGCCACCGCAAAGCTCCTCGAAGGCCTGCCCGTGCGTCCCCTCGACGTGGAGGGCGAGACTGTTACCCCCACTGGCGCCGTTTTGCTCAGGCACCTGGCGCACTCCTTCGGGCCGCCGCCAGTTATGACCGTGGCGGCGGTGGGCTACGGGGCGGGCAGCCGCGAGTTTCCGGGCGTGCCCAACGTCTTGCGCGTCGTTTTGGGCGAGGCCACATCTCACCTTTCCACGGGTGAAGCCCTCGTGGAAGATGCCGTCGTCGAGATCTCCGCTAATCTCGACGATATGCCAGGAGAACTTTTCGAGGCCGCCATGGAAGCTGCTTTTGCCGCTGGTGCCCTGGATGTATGGATGACGCCCATTCACATGAAACACAACCGTCCTGCGGTTATGCTATCTGCTCTGGCACCGTCCCATCTTGCCGATGCCGTAGCCGAGGCGATTTTTGTGAATACCACCACCCTGGGAGTCCGCCGTACTCTGCGCACGCGGACGTGTTTGCCGCGCGAAATGGCGACGGTGGAGACGCCCTACGGAGCGGTGAGGGTGAAGATTGGTCGGCTAAGGGGCCGCGTCGTGACTGCTCAGCCGGAGTACCGTGACTGTGCTGAGCTTGCCCATCGCTCCAGCGTGACGGTGCGCGAGGTTTACGCGGCTGCTCTTGCCGCCGCCGGGAAGCTGTGATAGGCCTCCTAGACATCAGGCTGGTGCACAGTGCCTTCTGCTTGTCTCTGCCGAGAGTGGCCGAGTGCTTTGCTCAACCTTTTTGTTTGCCCATGGCGAGGGGGAAGTTTGCACGGCAGTGGAGGTCAGTCATGCTCCTTGGGGAAGTTGGGGGCCGCCGGGGCTTCATCAGCACGCGCAAAGAGAGGGATTGACAACAATGGCCGACTGGTTGGAGTTCGACCCCGAGAAATATCGCACGCGTCGGGAAGAGAGCGCCAAGCGTATGCAGGCTGCCCACGAGTTTCGCGAGGGCGACCGCGTCGCAACCATCGCTTCCGTTGCCGGCAGCTATTTCGCGTGGCTTTTCGACGTGGACATTCGCGACTATTACACGGACATTGACCTTCAGATAGAGGTACAGCTCCGCGGCCTTCAGTGGCGCTACGAGAACCTGCCGGACGATTTCACGGGCACCGGTATTTACTATGAAGCCGGTCCGGCTGGCGAGTGGATGGTCTTCCCGGAGTGTGACATCGTTTATCCGCCCGGCACTTCACCGTGGATTGTGCCCTTCATCAAGGACGGGGCCGACGTTGAGGCCCTGCAGCTAGTTGACCCACGAGAAAACCCCCGGATCCAGGACCATTTGCGCAGGGGCCACCAATTCGTCGAGCGAGCACAGCAGCTCGGCGTGAAAGTCCCAGCGGGCCCCAGCGGCGTGGGCATTCATCCGCCTCTTTCCTGTGCCTGTGCCATTGCCGAAGACGTCTGGGTTTACACGATGATGGTCATCGAGCCGGAAGTCATCACGAAGCTGTTCCAGAAATGCTTTACGGCTTTCTGTATGCTCCAGGAGTACATGTACGAGGTTTTCGGTGGCGGCCCAGGTTCTCTGGGATTGGCTGACGACAACTCGGCTTTCGTGTCGGACGAGTTGTATCGGCGCATGGTGCTTCCCTTCAATCTAGCCCTTTATGAGAAATACGGCCCCCACAGTCGGTATCTGCACGCCGACGGCCCCAACGAGCACCACTACGAGACCTACGCCAAAATTATCAGGCTGACCCACATGGACATCGGCGGGTGGAGCAAGCTGCGGCCGGCAGTGGAGATACTCAAGCCAGCCGGCTGCGTTGTCCACGGTGGCCTGAATAACCGCGACCTTTATTCAGGCTGGGTCGAGCCCTTGCGACAGAAAATTCGCCAGAGCATCCGCATTGCTGCTCCGGGCGGGGGATACGAGTTTGCCATCGGCGGCGAGACCTACGCTGGCACTCACCCGGACGTGTTGTGCAAAACATTCGAGTATGCCCACGAGGTTGGCAAATTTCCTATAGATATTCCAGAAGAGCCGTTGCCGGGCGAGGATGATGGCCGGCCGGTATGGGAAGCTGTGACGGTATAACGTAGCGCGTTTTCTCAGAGG
>JANZZA010000106.1 GCA_026419655.1 Armatimonadota bacterium
CGCACCGCAGGCGTGCCGGAGCGCCACATCATCGTCTGGGATCGTGCTTCGGCCGACCTGGCAAAGGCAGGTTACCCGACTAACCGCGACAGAGAAGGAGTGAAGTTTTACGGCACCGATGGCGACTATGAGGAGCAACCCACTCATATTGGCGTTTTTCGCGGCCGCGTCTCCAAAATCCTCACCCGAGCCATTACCGCTCTCATCAACGTCCCGATTCTAAAAACCCATAGCCTCGCAGGCATAACGATGTCTCTTAAGAACCACTATGGGTCCTTTCACAATCCCGGTGACTTTCACGACGGCAACTGCGACCCGGCTATGTCCGACATCAATAGCATCCCGGCCATCCGTGAGAAGACGAGGATTATTATCGCTGACGCTCTTTTTCCGATAGCAGAAGGCGGCCCGCAAGCCCGGCCAGCGTTTACGTGGCCCTATGGCGCCATTCTGGCAGCCACCGATACCGTGGCGATAGACTACGTGGGGCTGCAGATTCTCGAACAGCGGCGTCGGGAGGTCGGCCTGCCCCCCATTGGCAGGGCGGCCCGCCACATAGCCACGGCTGCTGCTCGCGGCCTCGGCACCAATGACCCCGCCCGCATCCGCCTGGTGGATCTGACATAGGCAAACTCTCAGGGTTTATGGGGAGACTGTTGCCGAACTCGTTTTCCCGGCTGCCAGAGGAAATCGCGGGTAAAAAGTCAGTCGTACAGCGTTGTGCACTTCCCCTGGTGCAAGTAAGCCGACATCAGGTTTTGTAACAGTGTCCTGGGCGAACCCCTTTAGTGACTGTTGCAGAACCTTCTTTTCACGGGCGATTCGTTCCCACCCAGTATGACCTGCGGCCACTAAGCCGTGCCTTTGGCGCACTGGGGGTGCGTCGAGGTGAGTTTTGCAACAGTCGCCTTTGAAAAGGGTTATCCACCAGACCTCCTTCCCAAACCTTTTCGTGTTGTTTCCACCGCCCACGCAAGGACCACGTGCGATACGCACTGGGGATAGGGACAGCGGCCTGCGTCCACCCAAGCGCGGAGGAGAAGGTTTCCTTGTCCTGTGCGCTGCGCCGGAGTAGAATTGAGGCCAATCTGCCTTGCCGGGGGAGAGCTTCGAGTGCGCACAGTGGTTGTGGTCACGTGGCTGCTGATGCTGACGGTAGCGGTGGCGGCCGGGGGTGATGACACCCTGCCGGCGGCCATCGGCCAGGTGGACAAATCTGTAGTGACGGTAAAGATGCGACCGGCTGCGGGGAAGGAACGCATTGCCTCGGGATTTATCGTGGCCTCGGAAGGATACGTCGTCACCAATGCGCACGTGGTGGGCGAGAGCAAGAAGGTAACTGTGAGGCTTGCTGACGGCAGTGAAGTAACTGGGGCCGTCGTTGCACGCTCCTCTGAGGCTGACATCGCCCTTGTCAAGGTCGAGCGGAGCCATCTGCCGGCGGTGCAGTTTGGGTCGGCTGAAGCCCTGCGGAAGGGGCAGGAGGTGGCTGCTCTGGGAGCACCCCTGGGCCTGGAACATTCGGCCACCCGCGGCTCGGTGAGCAACCCGCGACGCGAATACAAAGGCCGCGAGTACATACAGATTGACGTGGCGCTGAATCCGGGCAGTTCTGGCGGGCCGCTCATCAACGCCGAGGGCCAGGTTATAGGCATGAACACAATGGTCGCCGCCGGCGCGGAAAAAGTTGGGTTTGCCATACCGGCGGAGGAAATCTGTAAGTTCCTCGACGGAAACAAGGTTGGCTACAGCGTTTCTTTTGGCCCAACGGAGCCGGAAAAACCGTCCGGGGAAACGGCACCAGGCAAGGAGAGGCCCGTGCCCGTTGAGAGCGAAGAGGAGGCACCCACTCCTCTGTCGGTGCTGTGGACGGTGGTGGGCGTGTCGCTCGTTGTGAGCCTGGTGGTGGGCGTTCTGGCCGGCTCTTTGGCAGCGAGGGCAACGGTTCGCCGTTTGGCCTGGCAGGCCGCGCCACGACGGCCCTCCGGCCCGCCCGCTGCCCAGCAGGAAGACCTGTCGGACATAGACATTCAACTATACTAGCTGGCCGTCGCGGCCTGGCGAGGAGGATAAGCTATGGGCAAGGTGACCGTCACGATTATGGATGCCACTGGCAGCAAGGAGCAGAAGGCCAGTCTTCCTGACGACGCTGCCGTGCGGCGGATCATCGCGAAGCTCCTGCAGCTTATGAACCTCCCCACGGTTGGCCCCGACGGCCAGCCCCTGAGCTACAAGTTTCACCACAAGCAGTCGGGCAAGCAGCTTGCCGACGAGCAGACTCTGGCCGAGGCCGGGGTAAAGGACGGCGACGTGC
>JANZZA010000180.1 GCA_026419655.1 Armatimonadota bacterium
CGCACGGGCGGTTTCCAGGGGCGCGTGATTTCCATCTCCGATGGTGGCAGGCCGATCTCCGAGCCGCCGTACCCCATCGTTTACCTGTACCGAGAGGGCGACGAAAGTTCCCGTTATGCGGTGCGGTGCCAAAAGGACGGAACTTGGGTGGCTCAGGGGTTGCCGTCGGGTTACTATCGAATAGAGGCCACCCGCCCGGGATACACCATTGACCACTTCGATGGTGCCGTGTGCCATGGTGGTCTGAGCTTGCCCGTGATTGACTTTGCGATAAAGCGTGCCGATCCGGGCGGGATTTTTGGTGTGGTTACGTCGGCGGCCACGGGTGACCCGCTGCCCAACGTGCTGGTTAGCGTCATGCCGGTGCCGCGGCAGGTTACTCTGCCCGACGGCTCCACGGTCGTCCAGGACCTGCCGCCGGGGACCAGCGCTTCGGACTGGCCCAAGACTACCCGCACGGCCCCTGATGGGTCTTACTCGATAGGGAGCCTGCCGCCGTGGGACTATGAAGTGACCGCTGACGGTTCCGACGTAGCCCATGGAACAGGTGGGCCTGAGCCTGTCACCGTGACGTCAAACAACACCTTCCGCGTGGATTTCGAGCTTGGCGCTGCTGATGGGTATGTGGTCGCCCATGTGTACGACGCAAACACTCTGATGGACCTCCAGGGCGCCACGGTGCTGGTACGCTCGGGGCTGCTGACGGTGCGTCGGGGCACGACCGACAACCGTGGCATTGCTCGGATTTCAACGCCACCTGGTGACTATACCGTCGTGGCCGAAGCGCCGGGCTACGGCAGGTCTAACCCGTATGCGGTAGCGGTTGTCTCGGGTGAGGACACGCCGACGGTAGAAATACCAATGACCGAGCAGCCTCCGGGGTCCATAACGGGGCGGATTGTCAGTGCCGTCACGGGGAGTCCTGTGGGCGGTGTGGAGATTGTGATGACGGCGTCGGGTAAGCAGCCGGTGACGGTGGTGAGTGCGGGGTCCTTCACTCGAGACCGGCCCGACGGCGCGCTGTACAACTTCAAGTTCCCGACGGCGCCGGCAGGGACGGTGAGGCTTACCCCGCAGCCGGCCGGCTTCACTTCCACGCCCACGTATCTTGACGTCCAAGTCGAGTCAGGTAAGGTCACGGAAAACGTGGTGTTCCGGCTGAGCAGCTTGCACACCTTTGCCCGGGGCCTGCAGCTAATGTCGCTTCCGGGCGACTACACGGCCTATGACCCCGCCAGCCTGTTCAACATTCCGTCGGGCGGGCGGCTGCGAATGGTGGCCTGGGAGGCGTCTTCCCAGCGGTATTCTGCGTATCCGCAGGCTCCAGCAGACCGCTTTCGCGTGGGCGCGGGCTACTGGCTGTACCTGGATGGCCCCACCGACCTGAACCGTGCTGGCGCTCCTGTGCTCCCGCCGCGGGAGGTTTATCTCCACGGCGATGCAGCCACTCCGGGAGCTGAGTGGAACATCATCGGCGATCCCTTTGCTGTGCCCATTGATACGCAAGGGGTGAAGGTCCGCGACGGTAACGGTGTGGTAATGGATTGGCAGACGGCGCGGGCTCTGAACAAGATTCGGAGTGCCTTGTGGGCATATGTTCTAGGTGGCTATCAAGCGTCGAATGTGATAAGCCCGTACGTGGGTTACTGGGTGGCGGCAAACGAGCCACTATGGCTCATCATGGATACGTCGAGTACCGCTGCGGCACCCCAGAGGGGACAGGCTGCATTGGCTGACTGCTGGAAGGGCGGCTGGGTGTTGCCGCTGGTGGTGAGGGCTGGCGAGAGTCAGGATGCTGCGGTTTATCTAGGCGTGGCATCGGGGGCCAGTGAGGGCTTTGACGTTGGCCGCGACGAGCTCAAGCCTCCGCCACCGACGGCCGGAGCCTACGTCTATGCAGCGGCTGTGCCTGCCGACCCGCAAGTGGGGCCGCTGGCCGTGGACTTGCGCAGGGCAGCGGGGGGCGAATACCGCGTGCAGGTATTGACCAGCGCGGTTGGCGAGCCGGTGACGGTGAGCTGGCCCGACTTGTCTGCGTTGCCCCGCGACGTCAAGCCATACCTGTTTGACCCTGTGGCTAACCGCAGGGTTTACATGCGCACCAGTTCGTCGTACACCTACGTTGACGAGAGTGGTAGCCGGACGCTGGTCGTGGAGATGAGCATTGATAAGGGCGGGGCGCTAGTTGTGAGCGCGCTACAAGCAATGCCCCGTGGACAGGGAGCGGAAGTTGCCTACACTCTGTCACGGCCAGCGGCGGTGGACGTTGTGGTTATGAACATCAGCGGGGCGGTGGTGCGGAGGCTGGTGACTGGGGCGGCGCAGAAAGCTGGGCTGAATCGGGTAAGCTGGGACGGCCGAAGTGACCGGGGCACGCCAGTGCCGGCGGGCCGGTATCTTGTGACTGTTCGGGCGGTGGGGGAAAATGGCGAGCGGACCCAGGGCGTAGCCGCCGTCACGGTTGGGAGATAAGGCAGGAGCGGACGCGTCTTGGCTGAGCCGAAGACTGAAGCGCTGGGCGTAAGCCCGATCCAGGAGGGGATTAGGGGTCCATGGCACGCAAATCTGTGAGACCTAGCGCAGTGGCCGTAGTGATGGCCGCGCTGATGGTGGCGGGGTTAGCTTTCGCGCAGGCCCCTGGCAGAGAGGTAACCCATGCGGTGGTACTGCCGGTCATTGACCAGACCGGGAAGGCTCCGCCGTCGGTACTGGAGAAGGCGACGGCAGCCGTGGCCCTGGCACTTGAGGACTCAGGGCAGTTCACGGTGGCTTCTACGGCCGACCTGGCGCGGGAACTGGCCGCGCTGGATTTGCGCCCACCGCTAAATAAGGAAGAGCAGTTGCGCCTGGCTGAGCGGCTGCACGCCGATCGGGTCGTCACAGGGTATTTGTTGGGCCTCGAGGTGGACGCCAAGGCTGGGGCAGGCAGGTGTACGCTTGAGGTGCGAGCCCTGGATGTAGCTGCTGAAGAAGTTACGGCAGGGGGCACGGGCAGCGCCGTAATGCAGCCGCTGCCGGGCTGGAGCGGTGATGCGATTGCCATCACCAACCAGCTTCTTCGGCAAGCAGCCGAGATGGCCGTCCGCGAGATGCAGGTGCGTAAGGTCCGGCGTGGGTTCGTTGAAATGGTTGACGACCTGGGCGTAGTGCACATCAACCTGGGGATGAAGGACGGGCTGCAGGTTGGCCAGGAGCTGGTCGTAATGCGCGGCTACTGGCAGCGGGAAACCGAGATGTCCACCCTGCGCCGCATCGGCACCCTGGTGGTTAAGACCGTTGAGGCAGACCGCTCTATGGCGACGGTGGCCAGCGGCATGCCACCACGCACGGGCGACCGCGTATACGTGCTTTATCAGCCCCTGGCAAAGAAAGTCGCGGTCGAGCGGGGCAAAAAGGTCACTCGCTCCACCAGGATTCTGGCAGCCCTAGCAGCGGCTGTGGGGATTGCCGCCGTAGGCCTTGGTTCGCACCGCCAGAGTGCCCCTGGCGTGCTGGCTTATCTGGCCCAAGACCAGCCGGGCGAGTATCCGGTGATCCGCATCAATGCTCTTCAAGCTCACCCGATACCAGACCCGTACCGGGATGTGAAGGGGTATATAATCTTTCGCGGGAACACGGCTAACATCAATACCAGCGACCCCGATAACATCGTGTATGCAGGGGACGAAGGGCGGTTCGATGACATCTTTGAACCGGGCGCGGTAGGCCGCGGCGAGATTAACGTCAGCAGGGAGTGGACGTACATTGGGCGCGGCGGCGACGAGGAGGATGCCAGTTACGACATCACCTACAACTGGTATTACCTGCGGCCCGGATACACGTATTACTACCGCGTTCGTCGCATTGTAAGCCCCTACGAGACCCAGTATCCGCAGACGGACGCAGCACAGGCGCGGCCAGCGCAAGTGGACGAGTGGGAGGAGCCGGAGTGGGAGTTTGAGCCGAGCCGGGACGCAGTCTTAAGCGACCCGAGCGATGCCGCCGGGCCGTTTACTTACATCTTGCCGGCCACGCCGCTGGAGCCGAGTGAGAACTATACTGTCAATCCTGCCCAGATAGACTTCGTGTGGAAGGCAGGCTCGGCTGGGATGCCCGTGGGTCAGGTTGGCCAGGGTGTCCTGCGGGCGCGATACGTGCTGGTAATCTGGCGTGCCGACAATTTGTCCCAGCCCATCTACATGAGCGAGCCAATCCGGCCGACAACCCTCGACGGAGCCATGAGCAAGACTGTTAAGGACCCGCAGGGTGTTCTCTTCAAGGGGGACACGCAGTACATCTGGCGCGTTGGGGCATATGTCGAAGGTGAGGCGCGGCCCAATAACCGCTCCAACGGCCTCATATATAGCCGCGACATGCATTTCAAGACGGGGCCTATGCCGCCGTCGCCGAGCGCAGCCGCCAGTGGTCAACCTGTCCGGCGAGGATGGTGGGGTGAGCCACGCACTCGCCGTTAGCTTAGCGGCTGTTGCGGCGCTGGTTGGCCCGGCGCGTGGGGATAGCTCGGATAGGTGGCTGGTGGCGCTTTATCTGGCTGGGGATAGCGACCTTTGGCAAACGGCTCAATATGCGGCGAGCAGAATAGTGCAAGCTGCCCCGTCGCCGGACCTGGCCATGCTGCTGGACGGGCCGCCGGGGCAGGCCAGTCGAGGCCGTGTATGGCTGCGCACCCGTTCTGACTGCCGGCAGGAGGACTGGGGACGTCTCAACACCGGCGCTGCCGCGACTTTGCGGCGTTTTTGCCGGCGGGCGCAGGCTGAGTCCCAGGCTGCCCGTCGAGCGCTCCTCATCCTCGGGCACGGCCAGCCGCTGGCTGAGGAAGCCGACCCGTGGCGGGCCGTGGTGCGGGCTGGTGGTCTTGGAGTTGACTGGAGCGCTGGGAGCGACTGCCTGACGCCTGCTGAAGTCGAGGCCGCGCTTGCGGGCCAGTCGTGGGACGTGGTGGTGCTGGCCTGCTGCTACGGCATGTCGGTGGAGATGGGGTGGAGCTTGCGGCACACGGGGGGACTTGTGGCCGCCGCGCCA
>JANZZA010000205.1 GCA_026419655.1 Armatimonadota bacterium
ATTGCGACGCCGATGTTGCAGTTGAAAAATTCACGCCCCCCACAGTTGCCCCGAGGGGGACAGCGGTACCGGCGCACTTCTCCAAGATGCTGCTCGCTCTGGGACTCTATTTCGGCACGCCGCGCGGGCAGGCCCTAAAACACTATCTGCGCGGAGCAAACATCTCACATGCGCGGTCCGTACTCAACAAGCTTTGTGCGCCGCGTTCAGCTCACGAGCCACGGAATCCTCCGGAAGGCAAATAACGCCACCAGGTTAGGGAGGCTTCAGTTTACCCAGGATTTTGTTTCGCGCAGCAGAGAGTAATGCCCTGAGAATCACAGCCGTGGTCCGTCCAAAAACCCGATGTTGACTCATACAGGGCCGCAAAAGTGTATAAAGTTGTGTGTACCACCTTTTGACTCGGAGCGTACCTCCAAGGCGCCGCAGAAACTCTTGCAACAGTCTCCTTAGAAAACCGAATACTTCCACTAGTTCGTGGCCTGCTGGCGCCAGCCCATGGGCGTGCCGCGGCCATCGGGCAAGTATTACGCAGACACACCGGCGCACGCAGGACAGTTTGGGTCGCGCGATATTTCAAAGGTGGCAAAGGTCATGTCGGCGCAGTCGTACACGAGGAGCTTACCCAGCAAGGGAGTACCAAAGCCTGTTAGCATTTTGATGGCTTCAGTTGCAGCCAGGCCGCCGAGACTACCCGGCACCGCACCCAACACCGGAAAACCCAGGGGATCCCACCACTCAGGCACTTCAGGCAGCAGGCATCGCACGCACGGCGTCAGGCCGGGCACCATTGTTGTCAACTGCGCCTGCATGTCGTCCATGCCCGCGAAAACCATGGGTTTTCTCAGTCTCACGCACGCATCGCTTATCCAGTGGCGCTCGGCGAAATCTGGCGTCGCCAGGCAAACAACGTCCACTTGTGTGACCCACTCCTCGACGCGCTCAGGCGTCGGCTCGTCCCCAATGGCCACAACATCGCAGTCGGGGTTGAACCTTCGGATAGTCTCGGCAGCCTGGGGGGCGCGGGGCTGGCCGATGCTATCACCGCGCATAAGTATCTGGCGGTTGAGATTCGACGCGGTTAACTTGCCGGCATGGGCCAGCACCAGTCGGCCCACGCCAGCAGCAGCAAGCCACAGCGCTATGGGACCGCCCAAACCTCCAACGCGCATTACCATGGCGGACGACGCCTTGAGTTTCTCCTGGGCCTCTTCGCCGAAGCCCGGAATCATTATTTGTCGGCGATATTTCTCGCGCTCGAAGTCAGTCAAATTGCTCACCGTGTTCACCTCACACTTCTTGCACTTGGCCAGTATGGCCACACGGCACCGGAAGGTCAACGCACAAAGCAAGATTATTCGGCTTTCTGAAAAGCCTCGTGCAAGAGTCACTTCTCCGGCCGCCATAAGGAATCACGACTAAAAGGTCTCTCCTGGAGCGTTGTGTGCTTTGCGCGGTCTGGGTAAGCCGACGCCAGGTCTCGCGACAGTCTCCGAAATCATTCTTCGTGCCCGAGGCGTCCCTGCCTGAAACAAAATCCTGGGAAAACCAAGTATTGGCGCGCAAAGCACTGTTCACTTCTGCGGAGACCTCGTTTGCACCAGGCGGAGCCCACTGTGCCGCTGCACGAAGCAGGCGGGAGAGGTTCCTGATATAATGAATAGGGCCTTGCCTTACAAGAATGTTTCGGCGCAGAAGACACCCAAAGCCAGGCGGGGCAGGACGTGAGCGAAGGGCCGGCCTGAGGGCTTTAGCCCACGGGGATTTCCAGGCGGCTGCCAATGCCCTGTGCGCCTATCTGGAAGCACACCCCGAAGATGTGCGCACACGCCTCAATCTGGGCGTGGCGTACTATCAGATGGGCAGTTACGGGCCAGCCTTGGAGCAGTTCCGTCAGGTGGTGGCTGCCCAGCCCGACCTGCCCGAGGCCTGGCTGAATCTGGCAGCCGCGGCCAACCAGTTGGGCTTGTTATCGCTGGCCGGCGAAGCCCTGGAGAAAGCCGCTGAGCTTTCACCCAACCTGGCGGGTTTGCACTATAATCTCGCAGTGCTGCGATACAAGCAGGGGCGGATTGCTGAGGCGCTGGCCGAAGCCGAGACCGAGCTTGTTCTGAATCCGCGCCACAGGCCTGCTCAGGAGCTGGTCCGTGAACTCGAAGCGCGGCTCCTAGCGCGCGGCGAATAGGGGGAGAGAGGCAGTGCTCTCAATATCCAACTGGCGGAAGACAGAGCGGGGCAAGGGTGATGCCGGAGTATCGAACGCCGAGCTCGCAGTTTTCTGCAGGCAGTTCGCCAGCCTGATGCACGCCAAAGTGAACATTCTCGACATCTTCCGCGCCCTCAAGGAACAGACCGACAACCCCTATTTGCGCCAGATAATAGATACCGTTAGAGAAGACGTGGAGATGGGCCGCAGCCTGGCCGCTGCCCTCAGCCGTTACCCCGACGTATTTTCGCCTTTCTTCATTTCTATGGTCCGGCAGGGGGAACAAGAGGGAGAGCTGGACGTCATTCTCGGCGACCTCGCCAACCATTATGAGACCGCTGGCCAGGGCACCGGCCCAACGCGTGCGACAGACAGCGCAACGATGGCCTGGCAGGGCGCCATTGACGCTTTGCAGGCCCTGTTCATGTGGCTGACTTTCCTGGTGGGCCTGTGCCTGCTGGCTGCTGGCCTCACCTGGTACGCCACCTCCTTGCAGGAGCTACCAGGCGACATCTTACCTAATGTCCTTCTGGCGGCGGCGGCAGTCATGATCATTGGCGGCCTGGTCCTCATGGCAAGGCGCAGGTGGTAGGCCCGAGTGTATGGGCCGGTTTTTCTTCAGCGCCAGGCTTCATCGGTAAGATAGTGACCACCGAGCCCGAAGGTAGCTTAGCAGGTGGACCGACCACGCCGCCTCACGGAACTCCACGAGGCCGGAGCTGCGTTATAACGCGGAGGCAGGGGCCTTTTGGGTGATTCGGCGCAGGATTGGCTGGCGTGCAAAAGGAAAGGTATACAGAGCTGTGCGCTCGACCTTCCACTTGCGTTCACTTGTTGCAGACGCTAAGGCGGCCTTTGCAACAGTCACCGTAGAATCGTCTGCAGGCGCCCGCCTTCAACGGCTGCGCGGGGACGGGGCTGCGGCGTCGTCTGGGAAAATCGTACTGCCTTGGCTCATGTTGGCTCACGAGGGATATGCAATGAGGCGAGAGCTAATAATCGCAGTCTTCACGGTAACAGTTCTGTGCCTTTGGGCTGCAGGCGGATGTCGGCCGTCCAGCGGTGGCCCAGAGACTCCTGGTGGGCCACACGCTGAAGCTGCCGGCCAGGAACATGCCGGTCATGAGCATCAGGAAGCCGCCGGGCACGAGCAACATGAGGCCGCTGAAACAGAACAGACAAAACACGAAGCCGCCAAGGCGGCCAAAGAGAC
>JANZZA010000232.1 GCA_026419655.1 Armatimonadota bacterium
ACCCAAAGCCACAGCGCACACACATCGCTGTAACTAGCCGGCCGGCAATAACACTCGCAAGCGGAAGAAGGAAGGCCGCTTTTTCCTGGGTTGCTGTTGCAAAAGCTCATGTGGCCTGTCTGAGCCGCAGTAGGTCTACAGTGCTCTCTGCTTGACCTTCAACTGTCGCAGACTTGTCGCAGCCGCTTATAGCCGGCTTTCCCAACAGTCTCCTCGGCGTAGGGCCTTCGGTGACGGTGGTGAAAGGCCTATCTTAGGCCTGCCCGGGGCAGAAAGCGGCTATCTTTGCACTGCCAGCCTTGTGCTCGCTAAGGAAGTCAGCACGCGGGAAGACAAGTTATGCGACAGCCATCGGTGAAAAGGCCTTTCCTTGGGATCACTGCCAAAGCCTTTCCTGCTAGGCCCACAGCGGGCATCCGGGCTGGGTCGCGGTCGGGTGAGCGAGCGCCTGGTAGTTGGCCTCACCTATGCTCGAAGGGCCGCTGGTCTGCTTGCCGCAGGCACAGGGTGTCCATCAGAGCTCTACCGTCTGGCCGAAAGAAGCAACCAGGGGCCGGGGCAGGCCCGCCTGGTCCACCACTTCAGCATAGGCGGCTGCCGCAGTGGGCTCGGCGTGATTGATGAAGACGCGCTCCACGCCCTTTATGGCCTTGAGCCATTCGAGCAGACCTTTCTGGTCGGCATGGGCAGAAAAGCCTTCGATTGACCTGATTTCAGCGCGGACGGGTACTTCTTCTCCGTAGAGCTTCACCTCGCCCACGCCGTCGGCGAGAAGGCGGCCCAGGGTGCCGTGAGCCTGGTAGCCCACGAAGATGACCATATCCCGGGGGTTGGGCAGGCGATTGCGGAGATGGTGACGGACGCGCCCACCCGTGCACATGCCGCTGCCGGCCAGGATTAACGCCGGCCCGGCCAGGTCGTTGAGCTGGCGGGATTCTTCTGGCGTTCGCACCAGGCGCAGAGATGGGAAGGCCAGGGGGTCAATGCCCTGCTGTAGTAAAGCTCGCGCTTCTTCGTCGTAGTACTCCAGGTGCCGGCGCAAGACCGCGATTGCCTCGACGGCCAGAGGGCTGTCGAGATAGACGGGCACGGGAGGGACGTGGCCCGCCCGCATAAGCTGGCCCAGCTCGTAGAGAATGGTCTCGGTCCGACCGACGGCGAATACAGGCATCATGGCCACACCGCGGCGCTTCACAACATCCCGGACGGCCTGAGCCAGAGCCTCGATGCTGCTGGCAATGGGGGAATGAAGGCGGTCGCCATAGGTGGCTTCGGTCATCACCGTGTGGGCATGATGGGGCGGCTCGGGGTCGCGCACGATGGGCCGGCCGCTGGCTCCAATGTCTCCAGAGAAAACTACTTCGCGGCGGCCAAGAGTCAGGTGAACACTGGCGGCGCCGAGGATGTGGCCGGCTTCATAGAACTCCGCACCTATCCCTGGCGCTACCTCAAAGGGCCAGCGGTAGTCCACGGCCACGAATCGGCTCATGGTCTCCGGAATGTCCGCGCGAGTGTAAAGGGGCGGATGGGGCCTGGCACCGTGCCGCTCGGCGTAAGCGGCATCCTCCTCCTGGAGTTTGGCGCTGTCGGTCAGGAGTACCTGGCAGACGTCGCGCGTCCCCGGCGTGGCGAAGACCGGCCCGACGAAGCCCGACCGGCACAGCCATGGAAGCAGGCCTGCGTGGTCCAGGTGGGCGTGGGTGAGGATGACCGCATGGACCTGCCAGGGCTGGAAGGTGAACCTGTCCAGTTGGTGGGCTTCGTGGCTGCCCTGGTACAGGCCACAGTCTACGAGTAGATTGGCGTCAGCCCCTTCGACAAGGGTGCACGAGCCGGTGACTTCCCCGGCCGCGCCAAATAACGTCAGCCTCACGCGCCTGGACCCGCGCTGCCTTATCTTAGCCGATGGCATCGAAAATCTCGTCTCTGCTACTCCAGCTTTCCGGCGCTGGCTTGCCTGCTGCTTGACGTGCCTATTGTCGGGAAACATTCTTCGCTCTGGGGCAGTGGCCTTCCGTCAGGCCGTCGTGGTGTGTATCATTGCTGCCGCGCGACTGCAGGCTGGTATAGCGGCGCCGGGAGCTGTGGCCGATTCACACGTAACTTGTGCACAAAGTTCGCCAGCGAGCGGCAGGCACCATCCCAAAGGAGACTGACGGCAAAGCTGGTGTCGGCTCATCCAGAGGAGAGTGTCGCAAAAGTCGCTTTACGGCGTCTCTGATCTTCTTGCGGGTAAAAAACTAGTCGCATGCAGTTGCATACCTGCGCCACTCGACGACAGCAAAGCTCTGCTTTTGCAACGGTCTCCAGAGCAAAAAGAGTGCACAGCGCCCTGCGCCGGACCTTTTACCTGAGGCCGTGTCTGGCAGCAGGGGAAGCGAGTTCTGCAACAGTCTCTAAAGAAAAGGTCGAGCGTGGCAGTCCAGACGGTGCCTCTGCTCGAGGCAGAAGGGGTTTCACAACCATCACCATTGGGAAGGTGGTAATAGTTGGACGCTTCGTGCTGCCCTTCACAAATCTTCCGCGCTTACGACATACGGGGAAAAATCGGCGAGGAGATCACGCCTGAGCGCGTGCGGCGAATTGCCCAGACTTACGCAAGCCGATACTTCAGCGCCCCGCCAAGACTGGTGGTTGGTCGCGACCTGCGGGAATCGTCGAAGGTCTTGGCCGAGGCGGCGATTGAGGGCCTGGTGGCGGCAGGAGCAGAGGTGTGGGACGTGGGCGAGGTGCCATCGCCGCTGGTGTATTTCGCCATCGGGCGCTGGGGCGCCGACGGCGGCATCGTCGTCACAGCCAGCCATTTGCCGCCCG
>JANZZA010000306.1 GCA_026419655.1 Armatimonadota bacterium
AGAACATGACGGGGAAAACAATGCAAACATTGCTCAAGCGAGGGCGCGACCGTGAGCAAAGTATTTTCCCTCGAAACTGCACGAGACCAACTAAAGTTTGATGCCACGAGCGGGAGGCTGATCTCGCTAAAGTTTAAGAGCAGGCCGAGGCGAGAGCTTGTTTTTTCACGTCCCGACGATCCAACTTTTGTGCTCCAATACTTCAGCCCAATGCGGGAGTACCGGATGCTCACTTCTCACGACGCCGAGACAACGACCATCAGCGTGTCCGACGTCCGCGGTCGGCGGAGACTGGTGATGGATTTTGGCAAGCTAGGCGGGCTTGATGTGCACGTGAGGGCGGAAGTTGAATCCGCCGCTGACTGGGAATGTAGCTACTGGCGGATCGCGGTGAACAACAAAGCGGGCTTGGAGATAGTGGACGTGCAATTCCCCATCGTCGTCGCGCGGTGTCCCATGACCGGAGAGCCGGGGACAGGCACAGTGGTGCTCCCGCAGTATATGGGGCAAGTGTTACACAACCCCTCGCCGCAAACCATACCCGAAGACAAACCGCAAGCATGGCAACTCAGCAAGACCTGGCCATCTACCTTCCATTACCCGGGCAGCGTCTTCGCTCAGTTCCTGGCTTACTACCGCAACGGGCTTGGCGTTTACGTGGCCTGCGACGACACCCAGGGGCACATGAAGCTCTTCCGGGCGCTGAGGCGCGGAAGAGGGCTTCGGCTGGGCGTAGCTCATGTTGGCGACTGGCCGACCCACGGCCGACGCAAGCTGCCCTATGCCGTAAGAATACGGAGCTTCGCGGGCGACTGGTATGACGCGGCCGAGATTTATCGCTCCTGGGCGCTGAAGCAAAAGTGGGCAAGGCCGCTGCATAAGCGCCAGGACGTACCTCAATGGCTGCTCGACTCGCCCCCGCACATAACTGTCCGCCTGCAAGGCTACGTGGACGACGGCCCGGTTTTTCCCGTGAAGGAGTTTTTACCGTACGAGAAATGCATCCCGTTGCTCGGAAAAATCGCCGAGCGCGTTGGGGCGCCGCTTGTGGCCGTGCTGATGTCGTGGGAGCACGGAGGGCCTTGGGTCTATCCGGAGTGCTTTCCGCCCGTCGGCGGCGAGGCGTCGCTAATGCACTTTGTGAAGATGGCCCGGCAACGCGGTTGGCGAGTAGGCTCCTTCTGCAACGGCACGCGGTGGGTCATGGCACACAGGTGGAACGGCTACGACGGCCGCGAGTTTTTCTTTCAACACGGCGGCGAGCGGAGCGTCTGCCGCCTGCCTAACGGAGAGCGCTGGCCGGGAGATTGGGACGGCTCCTGGCGGCCAAGCTACATCTGCTGCCTGGGCAGCAAAATCACGCGCCAGATTGCCGTAGATTTCGTGCGCCGGCTCCTGGTTTGGAGCATGCAATCGATTCAGTTCTTCGACCAGAACATCAACGCGACTAGCTTCCCGTGCTTCGCTGGCGACCACGGCCACCCACCAATGCCCGGGAAATGGATGGCCGCGGAGATGGAACGCATCATCCACGAGTTCCGCCAGGAGGCCATCCGCCGTGGCGAGACCGAGGTGATCCAGTCCGTCGAGATGCCCTGCAACGAGTACTGCTTGCCGCTATTCCAGCAATGCGACGTGCGCGGCCAACCCCCAGACGGCGATACGGAGAGCTTTATACCCCTGTATCACTACCTCTACCACGAATGCATAGTCATGCATGGAATGATGAGCGTGGGTTATGAGCCTTATGCCCTGCCGATGCGAAACGCCTACAACTGCGTTATCGGAGAAATACCAGGCGCGGTGATGACAGGCGATGGGACGCTTCTGAACCGGGAGACCTTCAACTGGGCCGAATGGGAGCCGAAGATAGGCAGCAATGAGGACGCGCTGGAGATGATTCGCACCGTTACGGCCATGCGCCGCGGGCCGGGGCGAGATTTTCTTGTCTACGGGCGGATGATGCGCCCGGCGAAAGTAGATGGCATAGACCGGATCGAGTGGGAATACGCAGGTCGCAGGCGCCAAGTGGATGCAGTATTCCACGCTGCCTGGCAAGCCCCAGATGGCCGCGTCGGAATAGTCTTCGCCAACTGGACAAAGGAAGACCGAAAGGTGAGCTTCAGTGACCGGCGCCTGGCCGAGAAGACAACGGTGCACACGTGTGGGCGGGAAATGTCGGCCGAGACTGTAAGCACCGCCCAGCCGCTGACCGTTACGGTCCCAGGGCTGGGAGTGGTTGTGGTGGAGGGGGCCCTGGCCCGCTAGTTGCCCCGCAAGCGAAAGCCCAGGTTCCGCATTTAGCGCGTGGTGGAAACCCGAGAGGTAGCCGCCAAGTATTCTTCGTAAGGCCGCGTGCAAAGGCCTGCTAAGAAGGCTTATCGGCCGTGCTACCTTCTTGAACTTCCTGGCTGCAGCTTCGCCTTCGCGCCCGTGACAGCCTACTGTTATAGTGCCCAGGGCCAGGTGACAACTGCACCATTGGCTCTCGCCCGGCGGACAACCAGAGGGCCTTTCACGGCAGTGGGCGGGAGAAGCAGCATGAAAAAGTTTTGTGAGGGGGAAATGGGGGATAAGTCCTTTTAGGGGTCGCTGTCGCAAAACCACCAGTTGGCGAGCTAGACGCGCCCACGCGCTACAACTTGCGGCCGGAAACCTGCGCCGCAAATACGCTGGTAGCTACGCAGGTGCGAGTTTGCGACGGTCGTAGAAGGTTTCTCCCGCGAAGAGCATCTGGCTGTTGTTTCGCCGCTTGCAAGCCCCGCCAAAGGGAAATCCTCGGTTGACTCTTGTAAAAGTCCCATTCCCTCTCTCCCACGCGGGACCGCAGGAAAAATGGGGCGCACGGGGTCGTATCCTTTGTTCACTTTGCATGGGCCAGCACCAGGTTCTGCCACAGTCCCCTTAGGGGTCTGTTGCCCAGTCTCTTGCACGGCCTCCGGACCCACTCGCGGGTAAAAGGTCAGGCACACAGCGTTGCACGGTTTCTTCCCTGTGGATAACCCAACACCGACTTTTGCAGCAGTCCTCTCAGCTACTGAGCGGCGGCGGTTCGCCAGGGAGTGTTCGGTTTTCTAAGGATGCTGATGCAAAGGTTTCTGGAGCGCCTGGGAGACGGGCGCTAAGGCAAAAGGTGAGACACACAAGTTTTGTGGTCTCGTATAAGTCAACACGGGTTCTGGAGAGAGCACCCAGGTGGTTCTCCAGGCCTTACCCTTTCCTGCCTGAAACAAAATCCTGAGCAAACTGAATATTCCCGGTTCGCCATCGTGCATTGCGGGGCGGAGCGGCGTGTGGTAAAAGGGGTTTTCGCAGCGCCCCGGAGGTGGCCATGTCGTGCCCGATACGCCCATAGAAAAGCTCGCGCGGCCGTCCATTCAGCGCATCGTTCCGTACTCGCCAGGCAAGCCAACGCGCGAGGTGCAAG
>JANZZA010000372.1 GCA_026419655.1 Armatimonadota bacterium
CTCGTGCAGGACGCCGGCAGGCAACAGCTCGAAGCGGTGGAGACTGGCGCTCACGCGGGTGTTGGGCAAGCAGCGCCTGATACAGCCGTGCGGGTAGTTATGCTTGAAGTGGACGGCGAAAAAATAGCCTGCGTGGACATCCAGACTTTAGCCGAATTGACCGGAAAAAGCGTTGGTGCGCTGCGGCAGGCGGAGCGGCGAGGGAAAAATGCCTTCATTCGGCACGGAGGGCGGCGATATTACCCCTATGAAAGAATTGGCGAGCTGGTCGCGCAACTTATGTCCGACAGGACCTTGGGGCGGCTGTTAGGAGTATCACGCATGACCGTGGCCCGCTGGCGCCAGGAGCTTTCACCAGACCTGTCGGCCGTGGAAGTTCTGCGGTGCCTCCAGCAAAGGGCACAAGCGTCCAAGCGGAAAGGCAGGTCTGACGAGCAAGCAAGGCAAAGGCGACGAGGAGCCGCGCCGTAAGCAGGATGTAGCATTTTGTACACATTCTATAGGGGGCGACGCACCGTAGTCGGCGTCGCCCCCAAGCTTTCTTGGGGGGGACCCATGTGGAGGTAACAGAAATGCTCAACGCAGAGGCAACTAAGGAGGCACCATCAGCGGAGAAGCTTGCCACCGACCAGCGCTTGCTACAGGCAGCAGCCATCCTGGCCCGCGGGGCCCTGCGCGCCGCACAAGCTGCTGTTGCGGCAAAAACTTCCCAGCATAGGCCTGACCGGGAGCGGCCACCTAATAGTGGATCTTCCAAAGCAAAGGACGAGCGGGGAGGCCCTGCAGAGAGCGGAGCGCAAGGGCAGCAGACGCTTGCGGAAGCCATTAGCTATCCTTTATGAGGAAGGTACCGGTGCCATAATCGGGTGCCTTGCACCCTAAGATTGCATATGACATAACAAAAGTATCATCCGATGGTGGATACACACATGCCTACCGCAAACCATCAGAGCCGAAAACCCAAAATAGCCATTTATAGGCGGGTTTCAACTGCCCGCCAGGCTGAAGAGGGCATCTCCTTGGACGTCCAGCTCCAGGCTTGCCTCGACGAAGCCGACCGAATGTACGGCCGAGGCCTTTATGACTATCGCGATTTCTGCGATGACGGCTACTCCGGCAGCCTTGGGCTCCGCTCCCAGGACGCCCGCAAGACCGCTCACCGCCCCGCCCTCTCCGACATGATGCAAGCCGTGGCTGAAGGCGAGATTGACGCCGTTTTCGTCTACCGGCTCGACCGCTTATTCCGTTCGGTTCCCCTGGCGGCCCACCTGCTAAACGATTACTTTCACAAGTACCAGGTGGGCCTTGTCAGCGTGCAGGAGCGGATTGACACGACGGCAGCTGCCGGGAGGGCTCTACTGTACGTGATGGCCGTGATGGCCCAGTTCTTCCTTGACATAATGAGCGAGAACATAGCCGCAGCCCTGCGCAGGGTACGAAGCCAGGGACGATTTTTGGGTGTCACCCCCTACGGCTGGCGTCGCCCCACCGAAGAGGAAAAGCAACGCGGCGTCACAGCCAGCCTCGTGCGCAACGACGAACAAGGCCGCTGGGTCGTCCAGATGAAGGACTGGTACTTGGCCGGGTGGGGTATCAGACGCATTGCTCAGGCCCTCCACGACGCCGGCGTGCCCTCTCCAGAAGGTCAGGAGTGGTGGACTTTCGGCTCCATCCGCGACACCATTCTCAATCCTGTCCATGCCGGCCTCAACCGTGTGGGTGACGGCAAGCTCGTTCCCGGAGACTGGTGGGACCAGCGA
>JANZZA010000421.1 GCA_026419655.1 Armatimonadota bacterium
TCGGAGCGCATCTCCCAGGCACTGCAAAAGCTTTTGCAACAGTATTCTTAGAAAACCGAATACTCCCCCAAAAGGCGGGGAAGACGCTTTTGCAGGGGTTACCCAACAAGGGTTTTGTCCAGCCTGACTGGCGGACTGGTGAATACTGTTTCCTCCCGTGCACCATTCGCAGAGTGTGCACTGATTACCGCACGAGCACTCTCACACGAGGACCTGCCCGTCAAGCATGGCCAGGCGGCCATGGAAAAACACAGCCGCCGCGCGGCCTCGTAGCTGCCAGCCGTCGAAGGGAGTGTTACGGGACTTGGAGTAGAACTTGCGTGAATCCACTGTCCAGGTGGCCTCAGTGTCTATAAGGGTGAAGTTGGCGGGCGTGCCGATGGCGAGGCGTCCCGCCGAGATGCCGAGGACTGCTGCAGGCTGCCAGGTCATTGCGGCCAAGGCCTGAGACAACGTGAGGATGCCCGGCCGGACCAGACACTCCAGCACCAACCCCAGAGCTGTTTCCAGACCCACAATTCCAGCGGGGGCCGCAAGCAATCCCCGCGCCTTCTCCTCTGCGGCATGAGGGGCATGGTCAGTGGCGATTATCCCTATGATGCTGCGGCGCAGGGCTTCCATGATGGCCTCCACGTCGGCGTCCATGCGCAGAGGGGGATTCATCTTGGCGTTGGGGCCGGCTGTGCGCAGGGCCTCGGCGGTAAGGGCGAAGTAGTGGGGACAGGTCTCGGCTGAGAGACGGCGCAGGTGGCTTGACCTGGTGAATTCCTCGAAGGCAGCGACAGCCTGGGCTGAACTGACGTGGGCGATATGCAGGGCGGCGCGATTTCGCCGCGGAAGGCTGGCTGCTGCCGTCTGCCATGCGCGTATGGCTTCTGCTTCCCTGGCTGGGTCGGCGTAAGGAACCTGTAGCCCTGCGGCCACAGCGGGGTCGCCGCAAATGCCTGCCTGACCCGCGCTGTCCAGCTCGGGATGGGCGATGAAGGTCAACTCGGCCTGTGCAGCGGCCAGCAGCGCCTGGCGCATGGTCGCTGCGTCCTGCAGCGGCATGGCGTCATCGCTGATGGCGACAGCCCCGGCGTTCTTCAGCGCCACAAAGTCACTTAGCCTTTCTCGGTCGCCGCCGAGGATAGCCGCGGCAATTGGGTAGACCTCACAGGCAGCGTCCCGGTTAATTACTTCCGTGAGCCAGCGCAAATGCTCCGGGCGGTCGAGGGGCGGGTCGGTGTTGGGCATGCAGGCCACTACAGTGAAGCCGCCGGCGAGCGCAGCCCGGGTGCCTGTAGCGACGGTTTCCTTGTGCTCGCCGCCAGGCTGGCGTAGGTGAACGTGAAGGTCTACGAGCCCAGGGCACAACACCAGGCCGCCAGCGTCAAAGGCCTCCGCCGCCGGTAAGGCTTCGTCGGGCCGGGCAACGTCTAGTATGAGCCCGTCGCGGACGTAAACGTCCGCAGACCGATCAAAGGACTCGGCCGGGTCAATAACCCGGGCCCCGCGAATTACCAGGTCTGCCTGCATATTTAGCCTCAACCGAAATCTTCAGCGTTATCTGCTCAAGTTCTCTCCCCCTGCGGAAGGCCATCAGTTGGGCTGACGGCCCCTTTCCCCGCCGAGCCCCTTTGATGATTGTTGCTAAAGGTCCTATGGGCCCATCTGAAGCACAGTGAGTGTACAGAGGTTTCTACTTGACCTTCTACTATTGCTGACTCGTTGCAGTCGCTGAGGTAGCTTTTGCAACAGTCTCCTTTGGAAATACTTGGCCTCCAGGCTTCCTCTCCGCCGAGCCTTTTCGCCCTGCTTGCAGCACACGCGTCTGTTGGAGCTGCGCAGCTCAGGCCTCAGGCAGCGTAGCCTCCTTCGGCTGGCAAGGAAAACGCCCCCTTTGCAGGGGGCGTCGTCCATGCGTTGGGCCAATCCCGGACCCGACTACTCCACAAGCACGTTAACATGAGCCACCTTGGGAGTGAGGATGCCGGCTGCGTCCTTGACGGTCAGGGTCACCACGTAGTAGCCCGGCTGGTCGAACTTCCACGTAGCGCTCGGCCCCATGGCGTCCTCTTGGATGCCGTCGAGGTCATCGAAATCCCAGGTATAGCGAGCCTTGACGTCACCCTTTTGGGGCGCAGCTTCAAAGCGTACTTCCTGCCCGACCGTCACCCGCCGGCGGCGGGGCCCCGGGTCTGCCACCAGGGGAGTATCCTCTTGCACTAACCAGGCGCGGCCAACGTAGAAGCGCCCCGGTGCGTCCCCGAAAAAAGCAACCTGCTTTACTTGTGCGTCAGCAGTCTTGCCGGGGCCGGTGAACTGTTCGACAGGTATCACGATGCGCAACCAGTCTTCGGCTTCAACGGCAGTCGGATCAATCTTATGGGCACCGCAGTCAATCAGTCCCTTGTCGGTGACAAGGACAACCCGGATGCGTTCAATGGACGGTTGGCCACCTGCACCAGGCCCAAAACCGAAGCCAGGTGCGCCCTGCCCCATATCTAGACCACCAGGCATCATGGGGCCCATAGGTCCCGGCATACCTTGTCCGCCAGGCATCATCGGCCCCATGCCGCCCTGGCCCATTGGTCCCATAGGCCCTGGCATGCCCTGTCCACCAGGCATCATTGGTCCCATAGGTCCCGGTATACCTTGTCCGCCGGGCATCATCGGCCCCATGCCACCCTGGCCCATTGGTCCCATAGGCCCTGGCATGCCCTGCCCGCCAGGCAGCATCGGTCCCATGGGGCCCGGCATACCTTGTCCGCCAGGCATCATCGGTCCCATAGGCCCCATTCCCGGCTGCTGTTCGCCGCCGCGCCAGCGCCTGCCGCCCCCTTCACCCGATCCACGGCCGCGGCCTCTTGCCCGCCCCATCTGCACCACCGCCACCAGGTAGCTGCCCGAGGGCTTCTTAACGAAGGGGCCAAGCTCAATGGGCCGCTGAAGATCTATGCGGGCGCCCTCGTAGTAGCCTCTCGTCTCCACTTCGATGGATGGCTTGGCGAGGAAGGTAACCTGGTTGGAGGGTGTGGCGTTGCCGCTGCCCCAGGGGGCCAGTTTGACCTTATCGGGCGCCCCATCATAAAGGGTGGCCTTGGCGTCGCACCAAGCAAGCGTGGTGACAAACAGAGCCGCGACTACTGCACACAACCCCACTCGTGCGCTCATGGACGTTGCCTCCGTGGCGCCGCTATAATCCTTCAATACCGACGCCCCACTAGGGCAGGGGTTCCCTTTCCCAGGGTGTCTGCCCCTCCCGCGTCAGGATAGCTCCTCCATCAACCGCAGGGCAGCCTGGTTGAGCAGGACGAGACCCCTGGGCGTCGGCCCAACTTGACCGTTATTGAACCAGACAAGTCCGTCCTGCGCAAGGGCGTGGAGGGCACGGCGAAGCCGCGCGACTGCTTCTTCGGGTGCCCCAGCAACCAAATCCGCCCACCTTACCCCTTGCACCAACCGCAGGCCTATCATTGCCCTCTCGAAAAGCTTCTTTTCCGCAGGCAAATGCTCGGCTTCTTCCACGGGCGAAGAGCGGGAGAAAAGCCGGGCGATATATGCTGGGGGCTCGGCCACATTGCCCCAGCGGTGGCCCTTGCGGTGGCTCCAGGCGCCCGCGCCGAGTCCCAGGTAGTCACCATCCAGCCAGTAGTTCATATTATGCCTACATTCCCGCCCCGGCTGGGCCCAGTTGCTGACCTCATAGCGCTGCAGCCCTGCGCTGCTGAGCACTTCGTCGGTGACCTCCAACAGCTCGAGCGAGGTTTGCTCGTCGGGCATCTTAAAGTCGCCCCGCTGGTGAAGTTCGAAGAGTCTGGTGCCAGGCTCAAGAGTAAGCGCATAGCAGGAGACATGCTCAGGTATCAGTGCTACGGTGCGCTGAAGCAGGTCGCGCCATTTCTCCGGCGTGTGCCCAGGCAGACCGCGCAGGAGGTCTATGTTAATGTTCCGAAAGCCTGCAGCTCGGGCGGAATGGAATGCTGCCAGGCCGTCGGCCGAGCTGTGGATGCGGCCCAGGAAGCGCAAGTCGTCGTCGTCGAGAGACTGGATGCCCAGGCTGATGCGATTGAAGCCGTTCAAGGACAGATACCGCAAGCCTGGGATATCAACGGTTTTGGGATTGGCCTCGATTGTTACTTCAGCGCCGGGGGCAATGGTGAAGGTGCGGCGGAGAAGGTCGAGTAGGTCTACGAGGATTCTGGGTGAGTAAAGCGTTGGGGTGCCACCCCCGAAATAGACCGTGGAAAAGATTACGCCGTCCCAATCTGGACCCGCCGGCGCGACTTCCCGGCGCAAGGCCTCGATATATTCGTCGCGCTCCCGCGGCCCGGCTACCTTCGAGTTGAAGTCGCAATATGGACACTTCCGCAGGCAGAAGGGAAAATGAACGTAAAGCCCAGCACTCCGTCCCTCAGACGGTGTAATGTCCTGCGGCATGACCAAGACGCCTCTTGGATATGGATAGGGATAAGGGCAACTTCACCCCGGGCGAGGAAACCTCACCCGCCGACCGGATCGGGGCTTTCCTCGACCCCGGTCGGACCTGCCTAAGTACTTCTCAACACCGCCAGGAAGGCCTCTTGCGGGATTTCCACCCGGCCCACCTGTCTCATGCGCTTCTTACCCTCGCGCTGTTTCTCCAGAAGCTTTCGCTTGCGGGTGATGTCACCTCCATAACATTTCTCCAGCACGTCCTTGCGCAGCTCCGGTATGTCGCGAGCAGCCACTATTCGGCCATGTATGGCCGCCTGCAGGCGCACCCGGAAAAGCTGGCGCGGTATGACCTCCCGCAGCTTGTCAATGATGGCCCGCGCCCGCTGGTACGCTGCCGAGCGATGCACGACCACCGCCAAAGCGTCCACAGGCTCGCCGTTGACCAGGATGTCAATCTTTACCACGTCGGCTTGCTGGTAGCCTGCCAGCTCATAGTCAAGAGTAGCATACCCGCGGCTTACGGTCTTTAGCTGGTCGAAGTAGTCCACGATTATCTCGGCGAGCGGAAGGCGATACTGCAGCGTCACGCGGTCGCCATGCAGGTAGTCCATGCCCAGAAATTCTCCGCGCCGGGCGGCAGAAATCTCCATGCAGGGGCCAACGTAGCTCTGCGGCACGATAATCGTGGCTCTGACGACCGGCTCTTCAATGGAGGCGATGCGTGTCGGGTCAGGGAAACGCGCTGGATTGTCAACTTCTACCACTTCACCGTCCTTGAGCATGATACGGTAGACGACGCTGGGCGCGGTGGCGATAAGCTCCAGGCCATATTCGCGCTCCAGGCGCTCCTGGACGATTTCCATGTGCAGTAGTCCCAGGAAGCCACAGCGGAACCCAAAACCCAGGGCAGCAGAAGACTCACGTTCGTAGCGCAGCGCGGCATCATTGAGGGAAAGCTTCTCCAGGGCGTCGGCGAGGGCCTGGTGCTGGTCATTTGTGGTGGGATACAGGCCGCAGAAAACCATCGGGGTTGGCTCGCGATAGCCAGGCAAAGGTTCCGCGGCAGGCCGGGCGGCTGAAGTCACCGTGTCGCCAACGCGGCTGTCGCGCACATTCTTGATGCCGGCTATCAGGTAGCCCACATCTCCCGCAGCCAGCCGCCCGGTTGGCCGCGGCGCTGGCGTCAAAACGCCCACTTCTTGCGCCACGAATTCTTTGCCGGTAGCCATCATCAGCACCCGGTCACCTGGCTCGATGCTGCCTTCCATGACCCGAACATACACCACCACGCCCCGGTGCTGGTCGAACTTGGCGTCGAAAATCAGTGCTCGAAGAGGAGCTTCTTCATCGCCGGGCGGCGGTGGCACCCGCTCGACTATCGCCCGCAAAAGCTCCTCGACCCCCTGGCCAGTCTTGCCGCTGGCAAAGAGTATCTCCTCGCGACGAAAGCCAAACACATCGCAGACTTCCTCGGCCACGGCTTCGGCGTCAAACTGAGACAGGTCTATCTTGTTGACGACAGGGATGATGGTCAGGCCCTGCTCAACAGCCAGGTACACGTTGGCCACGGTCTGGGCTTCTACGCCCTGGGAGACGTCAACTAGCAGTACGGCGCCTTCGGCGGCTTTCAGCGCCCGCGAAACTTCGTAGCTGAAGTCCACGTGGCCGGGCGTGTCAATCAGATTCAGTTCGTAGGTCCGGCCATCAAGCTCGTAGTCGAGGCGAACGGCGCTCGCCTTTATGGTGATGCCCTTTTCGCGCTCCAGCTCCATGTCGTCAAGGACAAGCTCGGCGCCGGAGGAGGGGTCAACTGCGCCGCACCGTTCAAGGAGCCGGTCGGCAAGGGTGGACTTGCCGTGGTCAATGTGAGCCACGATGCAGAAGTTGCGAACACTATCCTGCCTGGCCATTGCTGCTCTTAGCCGACCCTCAGCCCGGTGTGGCTGCAGTTGGCGCGGCTACATTTAAGTACTTACGTCTCCAACGGGGCTGAAGCCTGGTTATTGTCTCGTCGGCCCTGGTGGCGACGAAGTGCTCGTATGGCCATCTGCAGCTCTTCCAACCGCACCAGGTGAGCCAACGCGAGGTAGGCGCCTCCACCCACCCCGACACCAACCGCTAAAGCCAAGAGGCAGTCTTTGATAGTGACAGGCCCCGGGCCGGAGGTCAAGTGCGCTCCCACCATGCACGCCACCACCAACGCCGCCGTGGGTATGCTCAGTTCCCGCGTCATCCTCAGTACATGGAAGGTTCCGATTCCCCCCATACGCCGCGCCAGGATGTACCACAAAGCCGCCGTGTTGACTGCTGCCGCCAGCGCGTTTGCTAATGCGAGGCCCGCAACCCCCACCAAATGCATCAGCACATATCCACTGGCGGCGCAGAAAACAAAGCTTCCAGCGCCCACCACCACCGGAGTGCGGGTGTCGTGCCGCGCGTAAAAGGCCCGCGCTACCAGATAGTACACCGACAGAGGGATGATTCCGAAAGCATAGGCCAGCAGCGTGGCGGCGACATATTCGGTGGCCATCGCGTCGAAGCTGCCGTGCTGGTAAAGGAGTGCGACTATGGGCCGGCGCAGAATCATCAGTATGATGGTGAGGGGCAGGGCCATGAAGATAGTAGTCCGGGTGGCAAAAACGAGGTCACGGCGAAAGCGGTCGGCGGTGCCCTCGGCGAAATGATAGGCCAGGGAAGTAAATAGGGCGATGCCGATGCCGCCCCCGATAATCCGAGTAGGCGCGCGCCAGAGAAGGTTGGCATACATGAGGCTGGTTGGCCCACGAGTCGGCTCCACGTAGGTCGCCAGCACCGTCGTGATGAGGAAATTCAGCTCGGCGATGGCAAGACCGAAGATCACAGGACCGGCCAGAAGAAAGGTCTTACGCAGCCCCTCGTCGCGCAGACTGAGATATAGCTCCAGGCGTCCGCCGACCCGCCCCAGAGAGGGTAGCTGGATTAGCACGTTGCCGATGGCGGCACCCACGGGAACGGTGAGGGCCACTAACCAGAGGTCTTCCGGGCCGGTCGCGGCTGCAATGGCAGCGACGACCACGAGGTTGTAGATGATCGGGCCGAGACCGGGCCACAAAAACTCATGGCGGGCGTTTAGGGTCCCCATCAGCAAACCGCCGACGACGAAAAAGAGCTGGGCCGGGAACATCAGGCGCATCAGGCGGGAAGTGAGCGGGAGCAGGTCGGGATGCTCGCGCACCCATCCGGGGCCCACGAGAACAGAAAGCTGCGGCGAGAAAACCATGCCCAGGCCCACTATGGCGCCGCCGATGAGCACAAGCGTCCAGAAAAGGGCGCTGAAGCTCCGCCAGGCTTCATCCCTGCGGCCCGAGGCCCACATCTGCGCAAAAACCGGCACAAACCCCGCCCGCAGCGCCCCACCAGCAATGAGAAAATAGACCAGGTCTGGTATACGCGAGGCCTGGATGAAGGCGTTGGGCGCCCCCTCGGCGCCGAACCGCCAGGCAAAAAGCACGGTGCGCACGGCGCCGATTACAGCGGAGCCGAAAGTCACCACCACCATTAACAGCGCCGCCGACGCAAGACCCTGCGATGGTTTTTCCGGTTGCTCTGCGGTGTCCTGGGTGTCGTCCACTCAGCTTTCTCCTCTGCGTTGCAGTTGGTCGCATTATAACCCACCGCAGCGGGGTGGGAATTGTGTAGAACTTTTTGTACTCCTGTGCGTCTAACCTGACTGCCTAAGCGTATTGCGGCGGCAAGAAACGGTGGCGGATGTCCTTGCGCCAGTGGGTGGTTTATCCGCCCAAATCCTGAACTCAGGGGGGATTGCAGTGAAGCGCGGTTTTACGCTCATTGAGTTGCTGGTGGTGATCGCGATTATCGCGATCCTGGCGGCGATACTCTTTCCGGTGTTTGCACGCGCCCGCGAGAAGGCGCGACAAGCGAGCTGTCAGAGCAACCTCAAGCAGTTGGCCCTCGGTTACCAGATGTATGCACAGGACTACGACGAGAAGTTTCCGGCCATCATCACGGCCTGCTGGGGCGGCTATCCCATTCAGGCCAAAATCCCAAACTACTTGCGCCTGGAGCCATACGTGAAGAACTGGCAACTGTGGGCATGCCCCAGCGGGTGGGGGGACTGTGCAAACACCAGCTCTCACCACACCGTAGTCAATACAGTCATCCAGATGGGCCTGGTGCCCGCGAACTTTCAGATCAACTACATGGTGCCAGAACCGATATCAGTCAACGGCTACTCGCTTGGCCAGTTCCAGTATCCCGCCCAGACGGTGCTTCTGGCCGACGCCATCGCCTTTCCGCGTTTGGCTGCTGTTGCTTACGCCAATGTGTGCGCGGCCGAGTGCAATCCAGGCAGGCAGATAGACGGGAACACTCGGCACAATGGCGGCTCGAACATCGCCTTCGTTGACGGGCACGTGAAGTGGCTGTCGGCCGGAGCGATAATGCAGAGTTCAGGGCTGTACTGGGACCGCAACTAGGGCACGTGAGCCAGCAGGGGTTGCCCGCTCGTGAGAGCAGCCAATTGGTGGGCTGCACGTGCAAGCCGCTCACACCAGGGCTGACCGGTTGTAGACCTCGGGCGCCGGTACCTGTGAGGTGCCGGCGCTCGTTCGTTTTGCAACGCTTTCGGTTCCCATAGCTCAGGGCGGCACCGGGATTACCCCCGGCTAGCAATAGCCTGAAGCCTATGTGTGGGGATAAATGCGGGTGGCGCGGGCTCGATAAGCAAGGTATCGAGCCACCTGTTGCTTCCAGGAGTATTCGGTTTTCTGAGGAGACTGTTGGAAGAGTTTCTGCAGCGCCTGGCAGACGCGCTCTGAGGCAAGAGGTACGACACACACAAATTTATACAGTTTTGTGGCCCTGTATAAGTCAGCACCGGGTTGTGGCAGACCACCAAGGTGATTCTCCAGGCCTTACTCTTTCCTGCCCGAAATAAAATACTGAGTAAACTGAATACTCCCGCTGCTTCCTGTGCGTGGCGTTCCGGGGTGCGTTTCTAAGGATGTGGTGCTGTGAGGCTGGGGCTGCAGCGGCTTCCCCAAAAGGCGGACGGCACCCACCTAAGTCGGCGGCAGAAAGACCTCGGAGCCGCAGTATGGGCAGCGGATAACGCCCTTGCCCGCCAGCTCCAGTTTGCCGCCGCAGTTTGGGCAGCTTGACGCCCTATTGAGTGCTTCTGCCTCCCGGCTGTACAACTTTTGTTCCTGCCAGTTCACGTAGCCAGCCAGTAAGTTCTTGCCGGCGACACGATAGACCGCCTCGCGCAGGGAATCCAGAGAAGTGTGCATTTCGGCGGCAACCTGGGGCAGGAAGACCTCTCCTCGGGCGCTCAGGCGCTCCAGCAGGCCACGTTCAAGGGCAATCTCTGCTGCCTGGCGGGCGAAAACTGACCCCATCCGCCAGGCGGCCACACCGAGGGC
>JANZZA010000435.1 GCA_026419655.1 Armatimonadota bacterium
CAGCGACCGATGCGCAGGGGACCGACCGTTTTTGCTCGCAACAGCATCACGGCGATCACTACCGGTGCCATCCGTCGCTTCGGCCCCCCGCCTAGAAGCCTTGGGCATTTCCGCTGCCACGGCAGTATCGCCCTGGAGACGTGTTTTTGCGCGGACAACCAGCTCGACGCCGCTGTCTTATCGCGCTGGAAGCCCTGGGATATAGTGGGCGCGGCAGCGATTTTCCTGGCTGCTGGAGGTATCATACTCACTTCAAATGGCGAGGCCGTGCCGTCTTGGCAGGGAGATTTCTACGACGAACTAATCCTGGGCGGCTCTAACCTGCCTGAGTTTGTGCCCCATGTTATTCCGGGCTGGTCAGCGCCGGCGGAAAGCGACCAATAACTTGTACCCGCGGCTCAGCCTGTGCTGCGCAAGCGCTACCAAAAAGTCTGCGAAGGGAGCCGGCGGAGAACCTTTTTCAGGGGCGATTGTTGCGAAACGCGCCTCGACGCGGCTGCCAATCCGTGTGCGGCACACATTTGTGTCTGCGAGTTATACTCTTCAGGCGCGAGCCGTTTATGGAGCGATGTTTTTGCAACAGTGGCCAAGAGGTTTTGCCCACAGGACCTGACAGTTAGCTTTGTGCTTTTGGCCCGGAGCAGCGAGTTGAGTCTGCGGGTTCTGGCCCTGTGTCGTATGACCTTGCTGTCACGTGAGGCGCGGGGCTAAATAGTTACCAGCTAGCTGAGTAAGTCGTAGATGCGAGGTGTTGGCCATGCTGGAGGCTATCGCCAAGCGGTTTAGCTGCCGGTCCTTCAAGCCGGACCCTGTGCCTGACGACGCTGTGCAGGAACTTCTCCATGCAGCCTTATGCGCGCCGTCGGCCCACAATGCACGGCCCTGGCACCTGCTGGTGGTACGAGACCCCGAAAAGCGGCGCGCCCTGGCGAGGGTGCATAAATGGGCGGGCTTTTGTGCCGAGAGTCCGGTGGTAATTGTCGTCGCTGCCGACCCCAGCCGCTCTGACC
>JANZZA010000724.1 GCA_026419655.1 Armatimonadota bacterium
AGCGCCGCTCGCCATTGACCCAGAGCTGGCAAAAATCCCACTCGCCGCGCTCGACTTCAGGAAGGTGGACCTGCCAGCGGCCGTCGGGCGTCTGGCGCCAGCCGGTAAGTCGCGTACCACCGCTGAGCACCGGCACCTCACGCGGATAGGCCGCATAGATTGTCGGGCTTTCGGCGGTCCCGGAGTCAGCAGGGGTGAAGGTCAGCGTCTCAGGCAGGTAGTACACGCCCCCGCGAATGAGGACTCTTACCGGAGTTTTCCGGTCGGGTTCGCGCCGGCGCAACTCCCGGACGGCTTCCTGCGCCCGGGCCAGGCTCTCAAAGGGGCCGTCTGTGCCATCCCTGCTCGGCTCAGCCAGCCGCCCAGACCAGTCGTCATTACCGTTGGGAGCAACGTAAAAGTCCGCTTTGGTGTCCTCGGCCGCAAAGCCGGGAACACTGGCCGCAACAACTGTCGTCGTTGCCAGCACGGCAACGGCAATCCACGTAGCAAAGTTCCACGAAAAGCCTCCGGCAAAAGTCTCCGCCATGAGACTGGTCATCGCTCCTCGCCCACCCGGCGCGCGTCTGGATTGGTCCATTATGCGCCTTAGATGCGCCTATAAAAGAACCGGCGCGACTTTCTTCGCGCCGGTGCGGTACCCTTTCTGGCCCATGTATGCTATCGCTGGGGAGCGTTTGTAACTGCGCACGCGCGGGCCTGCTTACGTCTCAAGCCTGGGACTCAAATCCCAAGTGCCTCTCGCACCCTTGCCAGGTCATCGGGGTTAAGAATCCTTCGCCCCTGCTCGACGAGGGCTATGAAGGGCCGGCTCAGGCCAACCTTCTGAGCGAGTTGGGCCTGGGTCCAGCCCAGGGCCAGCCGCCGCTCACGTATCTGTTGTCCCGTGATGGGCTGTTGGGCCGCCCTACGATGGAATCCGGGGCATCTTGGCAGTCCCGCAGGCGCTGCGCCTGCCCCCGAAGGAGCAGACACCTCACCTGGCGCAGCAGGCGCGGCAGCCACAGCTTCACCCGGTGCAGAAGGACACGGCGCGGGCGGAGCCGGAACAGAAGTAGCTGGTGCAGAA
>JANZZA010000507.1 GCA_026419655.1 Armatimonadota bacterium
CTGAACCGTCTGTTCGGAAGTGACGAAGTAGTTTGCCTACACTACGGCCGCCGCTACTATTACACGAAACTGTCCGAGGACGACCTCAACCGCGCCCTGCAGCTGAAAGACGACATGCCTATCAAAAATGTGCGCGCCGAACTATCCAACGGCCTCATTACCTTTACAGGTACGTACCAGCTCGGCTGGGGCCACAGGCTCCTCCTGAGCGGCAAACTGGTCCCCAAAAACCGCTACGAGATTCACTTCGTACCAACCAAGGCCACCGTCAATGGCATCCCCATACCTGCCGGGCCGCTGCGCAACCTGCTCAACAAACTCAATCCGCTCCTGGATATGGCTGAAGTCCCGCTCAAACCGGAAGTGCGGAGCATAAAGATTTATTCGGGAATACTGGAAGTGCAGGGATAGCAAGTGGAGTATTCAGTCTAGTCCAGATTTTGTGTTAGGCAGGAAAAAGTGGGGCGCGGATAATCACCTTGGTGCTCTGTCCCAAAAACCCGGTGTTGGCTTATACAGGGCCACAAAAGTGTATAAAGTTGTGTGTCCCATCTCTTACCTCGGGACGCATCCCCGAGGAGCCGCAGAAACCTTTGCAACGATCTCCTTAGGAAGCCGAACATTCCCGATAGCGAGGGGACCTGCGCACTTTTTCCGACTACTCTGCCGGGCGCGGCCCGAGCTCTGGCGGAGAGGCCTCCGGCATTGCAGCACAAAGGCGGAGTCGCGTCAGCGGTGAGTGCATGGCGCCGGGGCTTGTTCAGACGCCGGAGCCTGTTAAGGCGGCGCAGGTCCCGGCAGCTCTATTGACGGGGTTGGCAAACGGATTGGCAGACAACCCTCTCGACAGGCCGCCACAGCATGCCCACATGTGAAGATTCCTGTGCAGTCACCTACAAACTGACGGCAAATCCCGCTACAATCCCACACTACCAGTTCCCCTGCTGGCAGGCCTTGAGCAGCCCTGTCGCGCAGTGTACTCTTTTAGGCGCCAGGTCTTCGGCTTCAGCAGCCTTGGGAGGCGCAGAGATGTCAGGCGAATGGAAGAATAAGCTTTTCTTCGGTGACAACCTCGAGGTCCTTCGCCGCTATATCGCCGACGAATCCGTTGACCTCATTTACCTCGACCCGCCCTTCAACTCGAAGGCCACCTACAACGTGCTCTTCAAGGAAAAGAACGGCACCTCAGCAGCGGCCCAGATTCGCGCCTTCGACGACTTCTGGCACTGGGACATCAGCGCCGAGGAAGCCTACCGGGAGGTAGTCCAGGGCGGCGGAAAAATTGCCGACCTCCTCGACGCCCTTCGCCGCTTCCTCGGGTCCAACGACATGATGGCCTACCTTACAATGATGGCCATCCGCCTGAAGGAACTTCACCGCGTCCTCAAGCCCACCGGCTCCCTTTATCTTCACTGCGACCCCACCGCCAGCCACTACCTGAAGCTCGTCCTGGATGCCATCTTCGGTCCCGAGAACTTTCGCAATGAAATCATCTGGAAACGCGCGCAGCCCAAGGCTCATGCTACCCGCCGCTTTCCAAGTAGCCACGACACGGTTTTTGCCTATTCGAGGTCGGCGGCCACGCGCTTCAACCCCGTCCGGGGCACTCATGATGAAACGTACGTGGACAAGTTTTATCGCTTCGTCGAAGAGGACACTGGCAGGCGGTATACGCTGGCGGACTTGACCAACCCAAATAAGGCCCGCCCGAATCTCACGTATGAGTTTCCTCCAGGCAGTGGTGTGGTGCGAGTATGGCGGTGGACGAGGCAAAGGATGATGCGCGAGTGGAGGAAAGGCCGCGTGATAGTCCCGCCTGGCGGTGGAGTGGTGAGATACAAGCGTTACCTTGACGAAATGCCCGGCCCGACAGTGACCGACGTGTGGACGGATATTGAGCACCTACACGGCAGCCACAAGGAGGCGTTGGGCTTCCCTACCCAGAAGCCCGAGGCGCTGCTGGACCGGATAATCCGTGCGTCGAGCAATGAGGGGGACCTGGTGCTGGACCCCTTCTGCGGATGCGGGACGACGGTAGTTGTCGCCGAGCGACTGCACCGTCGCTGGATAGGGATTGACATCACCCACCTGGCCGTCACGCTGATGAAAACCCGCCTCGAGGACACCTTTGGCACGGAGTTGTCGCCCTACGAGGTTATTGGCGAGCCTGTGGACCTGGCGAGTGCGCGGGCGCTGGCGGCGCAGGACAGGTTTCAGTTTCAGTGCTGGGCGCTGGGCCTGGTGGGGGCACGCCCGGCACGCGACCCGCAGCGCGGCGCCGACAAGGGCGTGGATGGCGTCATCACCTTCCTTGACGACGATAGCGGAGAAGCCAAGCGGGCTGTAATCCAGGTCAAGAGCGGGCACGTGGGGACGCCTGTGGTGCGGGACCTGAAGGGCACCATGGAGCGCGAGAAGGCTCAGGTTGGCGCGCTCATCACGCTCGAAGAGCCGACGCAGCAGATGAGGACCGAGGCGGCCGCAGCGGGCTTTTATGACCCGCCGGGGCTGCTTCCGCCCGTGCCCCGGCTGCAAATACTGACGATTCAGGGGCTTCTCGACGGCACCGAGAGGCTGGAATTGCCGGTGGCGCGGCATGAGACTTTCGAGCGAGCCCCGCGACGCGGCAAGGCCCCAAGAAGGCGCTGAGGTTTACCCACTTTTGAAGGGGTGGGGGCATGGCGCCGTTGACGGCGAGGGACTTGGGTCGGCACAATGGTGGCGCTGAAACTTAGCGGCGGGTGGCGCGTTTTGTTGTCCTAACTTCCCAAAGGAGGCTGGGCTATGAGCGCTTGCGCAGCGGTAATGGCGGTTTTAGTTTCCTTCACGACTATCGGCCAGACCTATACTCTGAAGTTTGCGCCTCCCGATGGCACGGTGGTCACCATGGCCATCCGGGCCGAACTTAAGGACATCCAGTTAAGCGGGACCTCCATGGGCCTGACAGGTAGCGTCCAGGCCAACATGAAGGTCACCGTCCTCTCCCACGACGAGGAAAAGAAGACCTTCCGGCTGCAAATCGAGTTTAGCGACGTGCAGGCAGCTGTCTCTT
>JANZZA010000526.1 GCA_026419655.1 Armatimonadota bacterium
GGACGTGACAGGCCTGACGGACCTCGCCGATGAAGACCCCTTTGCACTGCCCAAAGGACTGCGGCAAAAGGTAGCTCTGGCGTCCGTCCTGGCATTCCGGCCGCCGCTCATTATTTTCGACGAGCCGACGACAGGTTTGGATGGGCCGGAACAGGAGGAAATGATGGGACTGCTTGGCGAACTGGTACGCGCAGGCCACGGCGTGCTCGTGATAACTCATGCTGTCTGGGTTGCAGCCAGATATGCCAGCCGGATAGTTTTGTTTTCCGACGGGCGCATAATGGCTGACGGGGCGCCACGGGAAATTCTGGGTGCCCCGGACCTGCTCGCCAGGGCCGGAGTTGAGCCGCCAGCGAGCGTGCGTGTCAGTCAGGCCATGGGCTGGCCGGCCCTGCTCTCGCCACAGGAATTTCGCCAAGTCGTGCGCCTCGGCGGGCCAGCAGTTTCTTGACGAGAGGAAGGAACATGGTGGGGCTTAGCCTCTATGCAGAGCGTGACACATGGCTTCACCGGCTGCACCCGGAAGTCAAGATTGCCGGGGCATTGCTGCTTTTCGTCGTATTCATGGCCTTTAACGACCCGCGCTACCTGGGAGTGACCTTTGGCTTATCGCTATCGCTGGCCTCCTGGGCCGGCGGCCATAGGCTGATGCTGAGGACGTGGCGGTTCCTGGCGCTGCTCGTGATAATGTCTACAGCGCTGTGGGCAGTGTTCCTGGATGACAAAGCGGCCAGAGATATGCTGCCGACATGGAACCTGCTTGGCGCGACCGTCACGCGCGGAACGCTCCTATATGGCCTGGCTATGGGCCTTCGCATAACCGGAATGGTGCTTGGCGGCCTGGCCCTCATAGCCTCCACGCGGCCAGAGGAATTCAGCTACGGACTGCGAAGCCTGGGCCTGCCGGCAGGCCTTTCCAGCGCCATCGCCCTGAGTTTCTTTCTGCTTCCTATGCTGGTCGCGACGGCCTTTACGGTGCGACAGGCGCAGGAGGCCCGGGGATTGGAACTCAGACGAGTGGGCTTGGGAGGGCGGTTTGTTAGGTCGGCAGCAGTAGTAGGGCCTGTGCTGGGATACTCGCTTCGGCGAGCCGATGACCTTACGAGAGCACTGGAGATATGGGGCATGGGTACGAGACCGCCCACCTACGCTCGCCAGCGGCCGGTGAAAACGAAGGAGACGGCTCTACTGGTCGTTGCCGGCGCGGCCGCCCTCGTCTGCGTCGCGGCCCGACTCCTCGCCGGCTACGGGGCTATCCTGCCGCGACTCTAGCTGCGCGTGGCTGGGTACCAGGCACAGTTCGGAAATGAGCAGGCTAAAAGACCAACAGGGAGGTGCACAAGTATGCCCAAGCTATTCGGTCGAGAGTACACAAGGGCTGAGCTAATGCAGAAGGTTGGTAGCATTGACCAGGTCGGTGGTGCACGCCTGATCCGCCTTGCCGAGGGCAACGAAGCAGACGCCCTGGCTGTACTCTGCCGCACGGGCACGGGCCTGAGCTTCATCGTCAACGCTAACCGCGGCATGGACATTGCCGCGGCCGAGTGGCAGGGCGCATCGCTTTGCTGGCGCTCTCATACCGGCGACGTGAACGCCTCATATTTCCAGTCGTTGGGTCTGGGGTGGCTGCGGACGTTCTACGGCGGCCTGCTCAACACCTGCGGCGCGACCTACTGTGGCTCGCCCATCGAGGACCCGGAGACCATAGAGGGCGGGCCCACTAACCGGCTGGTGTGTGAGGGTGAGAAGTGCCGCCTGGAATGGTCGCCCACCGGCAGCCTGGGGCTTCACGGGTGGTTCTCCCACACGCCGGCGAAAAACCTTTACGTTGACGGGCGCTGGGACGGCGACGAATATGTTTTCTGGGTGCAGGGCAAGGTGCGCGAGGCAATGGTTTTCGGTCCCAATATGGCCGTCACGCGCCGCATATCGGCCATGCTCGGACAAAACCGAATACTGCTGCACGACGTCGTTACCAACGAGGGCTGGGACCCGCAGGAGCATATGTATCTGTATCACGTGAACCTGGGCTTCCCCGTGGTGGATGAAGGAGCCGAGTACGTCTTTCCGGCAGAGGAAACCATCCCGCGCACGGAGCTGGCTGCCAAACACGTCGATACGTGGTCACAGTTCCCCGCGCCAATACCGCACGAGAAGGAATGGGTCTACTACCATAAGTGTCGGTCAGCGGCGGACGGCACGGTATACGTGGCCTTTGTTAATCGCAAGTTCAACGGCGGCCAGGGCAT
>JANZZA010000529.1 GCA_026419655.1 Armatimonadota bacterium
TTCCCAGGTCTATGTTATGAACGCCGACGGGAGTGGCCAGACGAGGCTGACCAGCAGCGGGCGGGACTCGGATCCCGAATGGTTGCCAGATGGGTCAGGGATTGTCTTCGTGTCTCAGCGCGATGGCAATTTCGAGATCTACTTGATGGCCCCGGACGGCTCCAACCAGACAAACCTTACCAACAACGCCGCCACCGACATCAAGCACTTTTACTGGAGGGGCATCCGCTAGGCAACCACCACTTACTGGTTGTGGTCGTCTTGATTTTCCCTCGCGGGGGCATAGCGAGGCGCACGGCGCAGGGCCTTTCGTCGTAAAGGTTTTGATCTGGCAAGCATGTCCTCAGCGTGAGAGCTCGCGCAGAAGTGCGTGGGCCGCATAAGCCACCGCGTGCCGGGCGAGTGGCCTGCAGTCGCAGACCCAGCAGCACGCCCAGATGTCACGTCACCACACGCCCCAAAATGACCTCAAAAAGCCCAGGTGGCCTTCCCGCGCTGGCATACACAGCACAGAGGTTTCGAAAGCGGGCGTGGCAACGGCCCCTTTTCAAAAGGGCCCCGCCAGAAATTAGTTTAGGCGTTTACGGTGGCGCCTTAGTGACAACTCCCTAGCCCGAGCACGAGAGCTACGATGGTCCACGGGGCCAGCGGGCCGAGGCTGACGGACCAGCCGGCTTCTTTGGGCTGAGGGCTGAGCGGCTGAAGCTCTCCCTCTGCGGTGAGCAGGGCCACATCGGTTGCAGGGCCGCGCACGTGAACGGTGGCCTGCCCAAGCGGGTCAAGCCAGGCGTGAAGCAGGATGATGGCCCCACGGCTGCGGTCGTCGGAGAGGCGGGCGATGGGTATTACCCGTGCCGGCTCTTCCACCCGCACCGGCAGCGTACCGCGGGTCAGCCAGTCGGCGATGTTCAGTAACTGGTGGCGCTTGGCGGCGGAATGAATAAACATCCAGGGTGCATAGCCAGCCACAACCACGCGCCCGCCAAGCTCATTTTCGTAGGCCGTCATGCACGGCCCGTAGTTCTCGCCGAAGTAGTTTCGCAGCGCGGCGAGCACGCGGACGCCATCGGCGGCTGGCTCCAGCAAATCGGCCATGCCGCGGGCGTCGCCCCAAAACTCAATCCGCGCGTCGCGCCAGTCGCCGGCGGCAGGGCCATTCAGCGCGTCGTCGGTGAAGAGTTCGGTCAGGCCATTGTCGTAGCGTCGGACTACGCGCGCACCCGCAAGATGCGCCAGCCCCCGCTCCTCAAGGACAAGCAAAGTCTCAGAGTCCATCAGCACCCCGCCGCTCAGCATTTCGCGAAGCTCATCATCCGAGAAGGCCTCGGCAATCCGCCCAGCCAGAACCGTCCCGCACGATGGCGGGTCAACAGACAGCGGCAGGCCAGTCTCCGCGAGCACATCAGCGGCCATCTGATTGTAGCGCCGGTCGCCGTAGAGCCAGCTTTCACCCGGCCGCACCGCGCGCCGGGCCATTAGTCGCGATGTCCAGGCCGGCCATAATCCCACCGTGGGCAGGCCGTCAATCGCAGGCAGGAGCAGGTCCCACATCTGCCGCGTCACCCGCACCTGCTCCATGATTGGCCGGTACTCGTCCAGCCCCTTGCCCATGCCCAGGGCATTGAAGGCTATGCCCTTCATGCCAAAAGCCAGGGCCAGGGTGCACTCGTTGGTCACCGTTCCAGGCGCCTTGCGCAGCATCTGGTAAGGAAAGTTTTCCATTTCATATTGCAGGTCCGTGACGGCCGGCTGCAGCCCCGTGCGCTGGCGGCCAACCTCGATGGCCTTGTAGTACATTCCCACTGGCGCGTCGTCGGCGTAAAAGCCGCCGCCAGGGCGAGATTTGGTGGCCCGAAGCGCCGTGAACCAGCGGTCGAAGGCCTGCCCTGAATAGGTCGTCCAGCCGGGACCTGCAGTCATCAGGCCCAGTTCCACCTCAGGCGCCAC
>JANZZA010000568.1 GCA_026419655.1 Armatimonadota bacterium
CTTTTCCTTGGACTGTCTGTGCGTGAAAACATAACGGTTGCCGCGCTGCGCCGGCTGGCATCATCCCTGGGTTTGGTGAAGCAACGCGAGGAGCGTTCTCTGGCCCAGCGCACCGTAGCCGACCTGGCCATAAAGACCCGCGGCCTCGAGCAGGCTATAGACACGCTCTCCGGCGGGAATCAGCAGAAGGTCCTCGTGGGGCGCGCTATGGGGGCCGGGCCGCGCGTACTGGCTCTGGTCGAGCCGACCCAGGGCGTAGACGTAGCCGCTCGCGCCGAGATACACAGGCTCCTGCGCGAGCTAGCAGGCCAGGGTGTGGGCGTGCTGGTGGCTGGCGGCGACGTGCCGGAGCTGCTGGGTCTTTGTGACCGTCTGCTGGTGATGCATCGTGGCCGTATCGTTGCCGACCTTGATGCTGCCTCCGCCGATGAGGAGACAGTGCTGCGCTATTCCACTGGCCTAGGCGAGGGTGAGGCTGGGGCCGGCGCCGGACGGCCGGGTGAGGAGAAAACCTTGGGCGCAGGCGAGGCTCCTCGTGGCCGTGGCCACGCAGGTCAAAGGGCGGTATCGGTCGCCGCTGATAAGGCTACGGCCCGCAGTATGCGCCGGCGCACCGCCCTCCCGCGGGAAGTAGCCCTGGCTGCATTTCTTGTTGGGTTGGCTGTCGTGGTTGGTTGGGCCAACCCGCAGTTCTTGTCTGCGTCGAACCTGACCGACGTTGCCTCTAACGCGGCTTACGTCCTGATAGCAGCCGCAGCAATGACGGCCCTCATCGTCACAGGCAATATTGACATCTCCATCGGAAGCATGTTAGGGCTGGGCGCAGCGCTGGCAGGTAGCCTGGCGGTCAAGCAATGGCCCTTGCCGGGCATTCTCGCCGCTTGCGTCGCCGCCGGAGCGGCTTTGGGGGCAGTCAACGCTCTTGGCGTGGTCGGCCTTCGCCTGCCTTCTATCATCGTCACCCTGGGCACTCTGAACGTATTCCGCGGCTTCCTCATTGCGCTAACTGGAGGTCGGTGGATAACTGGCTTGCCGCTGGATTTCCGTATACTGTCCCTGGCGCGGCCTGCTGGCATACCCCTACCCGCAATTATCGCGGCGGCCGTGGCCCTAGCCTTTGCCCTGGCGCTGCGTTACACTCGCTGGGGACGTTGCGTCTACCTTTGGGGTGATAATCCTCGCGCCGCAGCACACCTTGGCGTGGAGGGAGCCCGACTCGTTTTTGCCGTTATGATGCTCACCGGTGTCTGCGTTGCTTTGGCGGCCACCATTTTCGCGGCGCGGTTTTCAGCCGTCCAGAGCAATGCTGGAGTAGGCTTCGAGATGCTTGTTATCACCTGCGTCGTAGTAGGCGGCACGAACATTTTCGGCGGCAGCGGCAGCATACTCGGTACCGTGCTGGGTGTGCTCGTGGTGGCTCTTATCGGCAATGCTCTTACGCTACTGCGCTTGTCGGAATACTGGGACAAGGCAGCCCAGGGAGCTCTCATTCTAGCGGCTGTCACTTCTGACGTGCTTCGCCGCAGGGGGCGTCAGCAGTGAACCCGCTGAGAGGTCTTGGCCGCCGCAGGACCGAGTCAACGCGCAGCCCAGGAGCGCCCGCAGCGGCGGCCTTGTTGCGCATCCTCAGCCATCGCGACGCAGTCCTGGCTGTCATTCTGGCGCTGGCAATCCTCGTGGCCTGTCTCGCTAGCCCAGTCCACTTCCCGCGCGCGTCCAACCTGCTGGAGATTCTTCGCCTGGCCACCGAGGCTGGCATCATCGCTGTCGGTATGACCGTAGTTATTATTACTGCCGGTATAGACCTTTCCGTCGGCTCTACGCTGGCGCTTTGCGCTGTCGTGTTGGGCAAGTCCTGGCACCACGGTGGCCTGCCCATCGGCGTTGCTGCTCTGCTGGCTGTCATCGTAGGCACCGCCTGTGGGGCTTTCAACGGCCTGCTGATTACGCGATTCGGTCTGCCGCCGCTCATCATTACGCTTGCCACGATGGCGCTGTATCGAGGCTTGGCTTTGGGCCTGAGCCGCGCCGAACCAGTGCATGGTTATCCCGATAGCTTCCTGCGGGTCGGCCAGGGCGTCTGGGAGGTCGGGCCGGTTGGTGTACCTGTGCAGCTTCCGGTGCTGCTTTTTATCGTGGTGGCGGGCGGCATCGTGGTGAGCCGTACTTACTGGGGGCGCTGGCTATATGCCATTGGCCGCAACGAACTAGCCGCCGGCCTGGCTGGCGTACCTGTGCGCACGGTGAAGCTTGCAGCCTATACCGCACTCGGGCTTCTGAGCGGCCTGGCCTCTGTCATTTATGTGTCGCGTGTCTCCACAGCCAAGGCCGATGCTGGTACCATGCTCGAGCTTGACGTAATAACGGCATGTGTCCTCGGTGGGGTTAGCATTTTCGGCGGGGAAGGTTCAGTATGGGGAGCCATGCTGGGCCTGCTCATTGTGGCGGTGGCCCGGCGCGGTATGGACCTGGCCCAGGTGCCGAGTGCCCACCAGTCCATCATGCTCGGCCTGCTACTGATCCTTGCCGTCGCCGCCCATTCCGCCTGGTCACGGGCTATGCAACGGGCGGTGCTTGAGCGGGCAGGTGCTCCTACTTCCCAGGAGGAATAGCACGAGCATCAGCGGGTCTCGCGCGACAGTTCGCGCCA
>JANZZA010000589.1 GCA_026419655.1 Armatimonadota bacterium
GTCCATGAGGCTGTCGGACGGATCGTCGCAATCGCCTTCAGCATGGCCGGTATAGGCCTGCTTTTCTTGCTGATGCGTGATTTCCTGGGCTACCAGGCGGCCGCCTACGGACTTCTATTCTACGCCTTCGCGCCGTCCAGCATATACTTCGGCCGTGTACTGATGTCAGAGCCAGCCATGCTCTGCCTCAGCATTGCCGCCGTTTACTTGTTCCACCGTTTCACGCAGGCGCCGTCGCCTGTATGGTACTGCTCCGCACTGCTGGCGGCTGCGCTTGCCTTTCTCGTGAAGCTACCAACCGTCCACCTGGCAGCCCCGATAGCCTATCTTGCGATACGTCGCTGGGGATGGAGCGCAGCGAGACACCCGGCGTTATGGGTGTTCGCCGCTCTTTCACTGCTGCCGGCCGCGCTTTACTATACCCATGCACACCGTAACATCGGTCCCCATTATTTCACCGTAGGCGTTGGCTTCGGCGGGAACATGTGGTTCGCCCCCCAGCATTTTCTAAGCCCCAAGTCGTACTCGCTCATGGTGAACCGCTTGCTAAAGGAGCACCTTACGGCCGTAGGAATGGTCCTTCTCGTCCTTGGGCTTTTTTATCGGGCGGGCCGACCGAAGCGCGAGACGCTCTTTGTGTGGTGGCTGGTAGGGGTGCTCGCGTACTTTGTGGCCGTGTCGGGCGGCAACCTGCGCCAGACGTACTATCAACTGCCCCTTCTTCCTGCGGCCGCGGGTGTTGTAGGACCAGCCTGGGCCCTGGTGAGCCGACTGCGCGCATTCCGGCCCGGTGGCAATACGGCCCTGGTCGCTCTTTTTGCCGCGCTTTCCATTTGGGGTGCCCAGCCCTTCTACGAGGAATACACACCCATTCTTCGCGCCGCTGCGGCTCTCGACCGCCTTGACCCATCGCGCCAGCCAGTAATCGTCATGCCCCCCGGATACGGGTGCCTGTACTACTTGCGCCGCCCTGGATGGGTGGGGCGTGAGACCATGGGCAAGCCGGCGGAGTGGATAAGAAATCCAAGTGACATTCCCAGCCCTGCGTATTTCGAGGAGCGCATCCGGCGCGGCGCCCGCTGGGTTGTATTCTTCAACGCTCCTCCTCAAGACGCACGGCCCGACCTGCTGGAGTATCTGAGGGCCAATTTCAGGGTGGTGCACAGCGACCCAGACTTTCTCATTTTTGACCTCTCCCGGCGGTTGTCTAAAAACAAAGCTCACGGACCATGAAACCGACAGCCCTGGTTATCGGTGCTGGCATTTCGGGACTGACCGCCGCTTACAGGCTGGCCCGTGCTGGCTGGCACGTGGAGGTCATTGAGGAGCGCGACGAGATAGGCGGGCTAGCCCGCTCAATGTCGCTGGGATCCGGCCGGATAGAGCGCTACTACCATTTCATCTGTCGCGGGGATGCGCATCTGCTGCGTCTGGCGCGAGAGTTGGACCTCAGCGAAAGCCTGCGC
>JANZZA010000648.1 GCA_026419655.1 Armatimonadota bacterium
GTCCCAGCGACTTCCAGCCCTACACCTACGTCATCAATGGCAAGTTCCACGTCAAAGGCGGGGGCGTCATCCCACCCGGCGTCTATTTTGTCAACGGCGACGTCACCATTGACGGGTCTGACTACCAGGCCGGCGGGGTAACCTTTGTCGCCACCGGACGCATCAAAGTATCTGGTTCTAACCACTACTTTACGCCCGCTCGCAATAACGTACTTTTTTACTCCCTCCGTTCCAGCGGCGGTGGCTTCGACATTGACATCTCTGGCAGCGGCGGCTATTACGAGGGGACTTGCTATGCTCCCAACGGGAGCATCCAGTTCAGTGGCTCTGGCAACCAGGTCATGCAGGGATCCCTCATCGGTGACCGCGTGGCCGTTACAGGCACGGGTTTTGTCCTCAGGGCTACAGGGCAGACCGGCCCCAGCCGCACCGCAGGCAAACTAATCGAATGAAACAGTGCAAAACCAGCCTGCAAGCGCAACTGATGGGTTGACCCGTGTATAGGTGGCACAAGCGCCCGAAACGACGGGGGTCTCCGTGCACAAGCCTGTCGGGCCGGGAAACTTTTGACAAGCTGTTCTTCCCTAAGAACTACACCGAAGAACGTTTTCCGGTCCGCTCATGGGCGCTGCCGGGAACACTTTGGCCCAACCGAGGCACCCTTTGGCACTAACTTCGCTGGAGCGGCACAGCACCTCGCGGTGAGCTTCTTAAGTTTCCTTCCAGCGGTTGTGGAGCCACAGCCATTGCTCGGGGTGGGCGGCGATTTCCTCGCTCATCAGGTCGTTGACACGCTGCATCAGAGCTGCTGCGGCCCGGGCTGACCGGTCCTCATCAGCCGGCGGCCAAAGGGGCTCACAGAAGCGCACCTCAAAAGTGTCGTCGGGCAAACGCCTGGCGAAGAGCACGACTATCGGCGCGCCTGTGCGCAGGGAAAGCATCGCGGGCCCGAGAGCTGTTTTTGCCGGCCTGCCGAGAAAGGTCAGTGTCTCTCCTCCGAGGGCCTGGTGCTGGTCCGGGAGTATGCCAAGTATCCCACCTGCGCGAAGCGTACGCATCATTTGCATCGTGTCAGTGCGCGCGAGTACGCGCTGGCCGCTGGCCTCCCGCGCCCGGTTGATTATTTCGGCCGTCCGCGGATCATTGGCGTCTCGCGCCACAACAGCCATGTTCCCCCAGAGGAGGGATAACAAGGCCCCGGCCAGCTCCCAGTTTCCATAATGTGGCGTGCAGGCTATGACACCACGACCTGCCGCGTGTGCCCTTTCCATGTGTTCCTGGCCCACCATCCGCACTTCTGCCATTATTTCCCCCTGAGGCATCCTCGGCCTCTTCAGTAACTCGAGCATAGTCTTCGCTGCGTTGGACGTGCAAAAAAGCCTTATGTGGCGCCGCTCCCGCGCCGTGAAACGATCGCCAAAGCAGGCCACGAGGTTAGCATCAGCCAGACGCTGGCGGCTGCGAAAAGTTGCGAAGATGCCCCACCCAATGGCGTTGCCCATCGCTCGCAGCCATCGCAAGGGCAAACGCGCAAGCCCCCAGGCTGCGAAGGCTGTCAGCCAGTAGATGCAGGATTGCTCGACGCGGCGGCGCAGAGCACTTTTGCGGGTCCTTGCAGGACCAGGGGCACGTTCTAAGCCAACCACTGCGTCAGCGCCTCCTCGACGAATTCGCTTCCCTGCAGGATTTCCAGACCTACCTCAAGGACTGCAATGGGTGGCGCCGACTCCGGCCAGGCTGCAGCGTCCAGTCTTACTGCGTCCTTGGCCGTTGTGACCACCACTTCCGCCCCGGCCTTTGATGCCCAAGCCGCCACCCCAGAAATGTCCTCCTGGCTGTACCAGTGATGGTCAGGGAAAGTCAGAAGCAGCACACTTTCCGGATTCTCGGCCCGCAGCGACCGCCTGAAGCTTTCCGGGCTGCCGATGCCGCAGAAGGCTGCCACTCGCGCACCCTCAAGAGCGATCTGCTCACCTGAGAGCAGCCGGCAGGCGACGGTCCGGTGGTCCGTCAGCACTTGAGGAGCATGGGGGGCAAAGCGGCCTACCCATCTGAGAAGAGCCGAGAGTTCTTCTTCACTTACCGCGCCCGCGTGCGTGAGCCATATCTGGCTGGCCCGCGATAGCACACAAGGAGGTTCCCGGAGTATGCCCGCCGGGAAGACTCTCATGGCCGGCCCCCAATGCAGCGCGTTGAGCAATACGATGTCCAAATCCCGTCGCAGCCGAAAGTACTGGAAGCCATCATCAAGCAGTGCAACTTGAGCCCCCAACTCGACGGCGCGGGCAAGAGCTGCCTCGCGGCGCTTGCCAACCACGACGATCACACCCGAATAGTAGCTGGCTAGCAGAAGCGCTTCATCGCCAGCTTCCTCGGCCCTTGCTATAAGGTCACGTCCGTCGCTGACAGTTGTCACACCGTCTGCTGCCCGGCGCTTGTAACCGCGCAGAACGATTGCCGTCAGCCGATTTCTCTCCGCTGCGCGACGCGCCAGATAGCCGGCCACAGTCGTCTTGCCAGCGCCTCCTACGCTCAGTGCACCTACGCTCAGCAAGGGTACTGGGGGTGTATAGGTGTAGCGGAACCCAAGCTCGTAGAGACGGCGGTAGCCGAGGGCAACGGGACCGTAAAGCCACGAAACTACCCGCAAGGGAGAACAGGCCACCTTGCCCACCAGCCCGCCGCCACCACTCGCCGCTTCTAGCCAGAGTTCCTCGAGGAAGCGCATCATAACGATTGGGCAAACGTCGGTTAGAGATTAGCGAGGCTGAGCCGACCCAACGCGGCCGTGGCTATGGAGCAACTCAACAAGAGCATCAGCAATGCGGGCAGAAGCCCCACGCTGCTCGGCAATCATCTGCAGGCCTCGCTCGCGCCAAGCGGCCAGCTCGTCGGGCGACCGCAGTAGCACCTCAACGGCATCGGCCAGCTCCGCCGCGTCCTTCACCACCCACACAGCCTTTGCCCGTAAGGCCAGATCAAACACGTCGCGGAAATTGTGCATGTAAGGACCGGTGAGTACCGGCTTGCCTTGGGCCAGAGGCTGTAGGATATTGTGGCCGCCCTTAGGCACTAGGGAACCGCCTACAAACACCACCGTTGCCATGGCGTAAACGCGGGCCAGCTCGCCTATAGTGTCGAGGATGGCCACCCTTGCCTGCGGGCCGGCGGGCTCAGGCTGTGGCTGTCCTGCCTGGGCGTGGGACCGCCGGTAGACTGCAAAACCATAATGCTCCACGCTCTCGTGGATGCTATCCGCCCTCTCTGGGTGGCGCGGCGCCAGGACCAGCTCCAGGTCTGGGTGGCCGGCGCGCAAATGACTGAAGGCCTCCAGGATCACCTCATCTTCGCCTGGATGAGTACTGCCTGCCACCAGCAGGGGTGCTTCCGGCGGGAAACCAAACTCGAGCTTCAGGTGGGCGGCTTCGGCTGGCGAGACCTCTGGGAAACGCTCGTCAAACTTTGTATTACCCGTGACGTGCACGCGGGTCGGATCGGCTCCCAAAGTTCGGTACCGCTCAGCGTCCTGCTCGGATTGGGCGCAAATGAGGTCAACGCTCCTGAGAACCCAACGGTACAACGGGCGCACCAGCCTGGCGCGCGCAAAAGCGCGGTCGGAGAAACGTGCGTTGACTACAGCCACGCTTATTTCGCGCCGCCGAGCTGCTGCCAAGAGATTGGGCCATAGTTCGCCCTCTACCAGGACAAGCATGGCCGGCCGCAGCGTTTCCAGTACCCGCTCAGGTATCGGCACCAAGTCGAAGGGAAAGTAGAACATCCCCTGCACTTCAGTGCAGCGTGCCGCCATCTGACGACCGGTGGACGTTGTAGTAGACAGTACGACCGCGGCATGGGGTTCACGAAGGGAAAACTCATGCAGGATACTTGCGGCGGCGGCCACCTCTCCTACAGATACAGCATGAAACCATACCACCGGGTCTTCGCCGCGGGCCACTTCGATAACGGACTTTGGTAGGAATCCTAGCCGCTCCTTTAGGCCTTCGCGCCCCTTGTGGCGGATCAATAAGCGCCACGCAAGCCATAGCAAAAGAGCCGGCGACACAAGTAGCAAGGCAAGATTGTAAAGCCACGTGCCGAGGTCCCAGGGACGGCGAAATTTGCGGGGGTGCATGGCTCAGTCCTCGCTGGAGCTTACAGTTGCACGTTCCACCTCAGCTTGGGCGCAGTACAGACGATGATATACTCCCCCAGCGGCCATTAGCTCGTCGTGGCTCCCTTCTTCGACGACACGACCGTCGAGTACGACAACGATGCGGTGGGCGCCACGGATGGTGGATAGACGGTGAGCAATAATGATAGTGGTGCGGCCAGCCATCAGCCGCGCCAAGTTTTCCTGCACCGCAGCTTCGCTCTCTCGGTCGAGGGCAGAAGTGGCTTCGTCGAGGATTAGCAGGCTGGGCTGACGCAGCAGCGCTCGAGCGATGGCAATGCGCTGGCGCTGGCCGCCGCTAAGGTTGGAGCCAAGAGCAGATAGCTCGGTGTCGTATCCCTGCGGCAAGGAAGAGATGAACTCATGGGCATGGGCCGCTTTGGCTGCTGCCAGAACCTCCTCATCCGTAGCGTCCGGTCGTGCGCAGCGGATATTTTCCCGCAAAGAGCCAGAAAAAAGTACCGTGTCCTGCAATACGAGAGCCAAAAAGCGTCGGTATGATGCGCGCCGAATTTTGCGCAGGTCCAGGCCGTCAATGCGCACTACACCCGCGTCCGGGTCATAAAGCCGGGCCGCCAGGCTGGCCACCGTACTCTTCCCAGCCCCGCTCGGCCCCACTATGGCCACATGCTCGCCCGGCGCCACCCGCAGGCTGAAGTCCTCAAGAGCCGGTCGGCCCGGTTCGTAAGCGAAGCTCACGTGGTCAAATTCAAGTTCGCCAGCCATTTGGGTAAGCTCGATGGCGTCCGGTGGGTCGGGTGTCTCGAGTTCCTCATCCAACAACTCTAGAACGCGCAGGGCCGCACCTTCGGCGTGGTGCAGCGTGAGCACTTCCTGAGTGAACTTACTCAAGCTGTTGCCGGCCTGAACCGCCATGAGAATGAAGGTCATTAGGGCCGCTGGGTCCAGCCGCCCAGCGATGATTTCATGGGCGCCCAGGACCATAGTTGCCACAATGCCCAAAGCAGCTAGCACGCCTGACAGAGGGCGAGACAGAGCCCGCAGCCTCTCCACGCGAAGCGTCTCCCGGCGAGCAGCTTCGTTTTCCCTCTCGAACCGCTGGCCCATGATGTCCTCGAGGTTGAATACCCTGACCACCCGTATGCCCAGGAAGGTTTCCTGAATAGAGGCGGCAAGACGAGCCATAGCCTCCTGGGCACGCCGCGCATGTTTGCGCACGCCTGTGCCCAGCAGCTTGGTTACGCCGAGCACCGTTGGAGCAACAACGAACATCAGCAGGCTCAGTCGCCAGGAATAACTCGTCATCAGCCCCAGGAACACAGCCGCCGTAAGAGGAGCCACTACAAGGTTGGCCAGCTCGCCCGAGAAGGTACGCTGGAGCATTTGAGTGTCGTTGCTTACTCGGGAGATCAGCTCGCCAACCGGGCGTTCCTCGAAGAACCGTATGCGGACGAACTGAAGGCGGTTGTACAGGGCAGCACGAATGTCACGCAGGACGCTTTGGCCCGCCCAACTGGCAATGTACGAGGACAGGGCCAAGCCCACGGACGCCGCAGTGAAGGCAATGAACAAAGCGCCCGCTGCGTGCCAGAGCTGGTGCATCTGGGCCGCCCGCTGGTCCGGGGAGGCCCGCTGAAGAGCTTCGAAAACGGCCTTGAACACGGGCTGAAGCTTTTTCAGGGCCAAGCCATTCAGCCCTGCCGTCGCAGCCATTACCACAATCCCTGCAACTACTGGCCACGTGTACGGGCGCAGGAACCGCCGGGCTAAGGTCCAGGTACCGTGCATCCGCTACCACTCCACCACTCGCCGGTGAGGACGTAACTCGCCATGCAAAGCCTGCAACACCATTTCTGCCGCGCGCCGAGCCGCTCCGGGCGGCCCCAACTCCTCCCTCACCCGTGCATACGCTGCCAGAATCCTTTCCCGCTCCGCTCTGGCCGTCAAGAGTTCATAGGCCGCTTCGGCCAACGCCACGGGAGTGGCGGCATCCGCGTATATCTCTGGCACCACCGGCTCGCCGACTATGATGTTGGGCATTGAATAATAAGGCGTGGGAATCCGCATCAGGCGATATTGTATTTTCATAGGCAGGGTCCCGCGGAAGGATGAGACAATAGGACAGTCGGCCAGGGCCGCTTCAAGAGTGATGGTGCCGAAACACGTGAGAGCTACGTCCGCGGCGCGCAGCAAAGCAACCGGGTCGGCGATTGGCCGCACATAGCTTCTCCAGGTGCCCACTCCAAGGCTCGCGTCATCTCCTAGCCCCGGCAGCCGCGGCAGAATGCTCGAGCACAACCCTCTAACCAGACTGCGTTGCTGTGAATGGCGTCCGTTAGAGACCCATGAGGGCTGCGACCAGAACACTTCCACCTTCGGCAGCCGCTGGCGCAGCAGCCGCCCAGCTTCCAAAAATACTGGCCCCAGCAGGTCCCGCTCCAGCCGCCGACTGCCGGGAAACAAACCTACCACTATGCTATCGCGGCTGACCCCCAACCGTTCCTTTTCCGCGCCTCGGTCGGCAGGCGGCGAGATACGGTCTACGGCCGGGTGGCCCACCCACCGTACTGTTGCCCCTTGCGAGGCCAGGATTGCGGCGCTCCATGGGAAGGGCGTAGCTATGTAGTCCGACAAATGGAGCAGCCTAGCCCAGTACCGACGGCGCTTGTCCCACGAAGCGGGAGGAAAATAATAAAAAATTGGCAGGTCTGGACGCCGACGCCTGATCCGCGCAGCCAGGCGCAGATTGAACGCACCAAAATCCACCAGTATCAGCATGTGCAGGTCCCTGTGGGTCTCGACGGCGAGCACCAGCTCACGCATGGCGCGCCGGTATGTGAGAAGCTTCAGCAGGGCGTCGGGCACGCCAATGGCTCCCCACCGAGTGCTGTCCCAGGCGACCTTGGCGCCGGCCGCAGCCAAGTTCGGCCCGCCAGCGGCTAATACTTCCACGTCAGCCATCTCGCTGAGAGCGGCCACGAGCTCTGCGCCGTGCAGGTCGCCCGACGGCTCCCCACAAACCAGCATCAGGTTCCACTTGCGCTCCCCGGGCATGACAAAACACATGGCTCGCCTTGCCATCAACCGGCCGCGAGTGCGTCTGCGCGGTTCTTACAGGCGGGCTGAGTCAGGCCGGCGTCCAAGTAGACCGGCCCATAGAAGACGACTAACGGCAGTATTGGCGCCCGAGTACGCCCTGGTGTACCCGGCGCATGAAGTCTATCAGATGACGCACCTGAGCCGTTGCAGGATCTTCTGCCTCAAGTTGGTCCAATGCCTGGGTCAAATTGAGCTCGGAGCGGAATATCACCCGGAAGGCATGGTGCAGCGCGTTGATTTCCTCTTCCGTTAAGCCCCGGCGCCGCAGACCTCTCGTATTTATTGTGCGTGGCCTGGCCGGATTGCCCTCTACGAGGCAATAGGGCGGTACGTCCCGCAGCACCCGCGACATGCCAGCCACCATCGCCATTGTTCCGACAGTCACGTATTGGTGAAAGCCAACCATGCCGCCTACTATGACGTAATCCTCAAACGTGCAGTGCCCGCTAACGCCAGCATAGTTGGCGAACTGGCAGTGGCTGCCAATGCGACAGTTGTGGCCGACGTGAGAATAAGCCATGAGCAAGTTATGGTCACCAATGGTAGTGGCGTTGTTTTCACCCGTAGCCCGGTGAAGCGTAACGAATTCGCGGATCTGGTTGTGCGCGCCTAGAATGAGGAACGAAGGTTCGCCCTGATACTTAAGATCTTGAGGCGGCTCACCAAGCACGGCTCCGGTGTGCACGTGCGTATCGGGGCCGATCCGCGTGCCGCTTCGGATAACGGCAAAGGGACCAATGACGCAGCGGTCACCGATTGTGACGTTGCCCTCGATTATCGTATGTGCGAGTATCTTAACGTCCTCGCCAAGCTCGGCGTCGGAGCTTACTAGCGCGGTAGGATGGATGTCTCTCATTGGCTGGACGCTCCACGGTTTAGACATCGTACTCGACGCCCGGTTCTATCCAGCAGGCACAAGGGCAAACGTGAAGATGCCCTCGACTGCGGTCTCGCCGTTGACTTTCGCAGTGATTGCCACACGCCCCATATTGCCCTTTCGCCGCTCCATCACAGCCTCTATTATGAGCTGGTCGCCCGGGATGACTTTCCGCCGGAACTTGAAGCCGTCAAGCCCTGCCATCAAGGCGGTGAATTTTCGCCCCTGCAGCTCCGGCATCGTCAGGAGCATAACCCCACCTACCTGCGCCATAGCCTCTATCATCAACACGCCTGGCATCACGGGGTTGTCAGGCCAGTGGCCCGTGAACTGCGGCTCGTTGACCGTGACGTTTTTCAGGCCCACAGCTCGGACACCTGGCTCAAGCTCCAGGATCCTGTCCACCATCAGGAAGGGGTAGCGATGCGGCAATATGCTGAGGATTTCCTGAATATCTTTCATGCTTGAGGCTTCTCCCTGTCAGACTTTCTCCCCCCAACATCAGGCCGATTATACTGGCCTGCCACAAGCGGGTCAAAAACTCGCCGCCGTGCCGTCAGGTGACTTAGGGCAGGGGCTCTACCTTCAAATTGTCCAGGTAAGTCACGGCGGTTTCGTTGGCGTCACTGACGAAGCCCAGCCAGGTGAATTGAACGAACTTGTCCGACCCGAGAGGCAAATCCGTAACCTTCAGGGGCCCCCGGCCGGTAATTTCAACGACCAACGACCAGGTGCGTCCGGGCTTCGACCCGAGCGGGCAAGTTATCTCGCAGTGTATCCACTGGCCGATGGGCACCGTTGCGAGGACCTTGTCGCCCGCCTTCAGGTCACCGCCAGCGACAAAAACCACGTCCGGCCCGGTAGCAAACTGCGGCTGGCGCCAATCCCGCCACGAAGTAATAAAGCGGGCGCCCTCTTCAAGGCGCACATCGAAGGTCACACGGGCTGCCCCTCTGGCGTAGTTGGGGAAATATGCCATGTGTGGCTGCCAAGTGGCCTCCAGCCCAGCCGCATCGGTGAATTTCAAACTGTGCCGGCCGGACGCAGCCGTCTCGTCGGTCACCACAATGGACGCTCCGCCCGTTTGCCCGTAGACCTGTGCCATTCTTGGCGTGGCGCCAACCGGCGTATCCTCAAAGTCGTCCACAATCGGCTGTGGGGGCTTAGGAGCAGGCAGCGCAAAGGCCGGCCGTTTGATTTTCCGCGGCGCTTCTACCCAGCTCTTCTCTCCGTACAGCCCAGCCTTGCTCACGTCGAAGGGCTTGAACCCCAACCGCAGGGCCGGCGAGTCGGGCCGCAGGCGAAAGTCGCCCTTTTCGGGCGCCACGAACAAGGGATCGGCCACCAGGGAATGCACGTCTCGGCCCCGGGCCTGCCATTCGGCCCACGGGATGCCGTTCATGTCCAGCTCCTCGCGGGCGTAGGTGTCCCACCAGATATTGTAGTCGGAAGTGCAGGTGGGCTTGTCGAAGGTGCCCGTGATCAAAGTGCCCACCGTGCCGTAGACGATGTTATTGCTGAAGTCCATGAAGTGCGCATCCTCAACCCGCCCTACTCCAACCAGGTCAACCCGACAGGGCCCGATGATGTTATTGCGCACGACATTGTCGTGGCCATAGTGCAGGCCCAGGCCGTGCCCATGGTTGTACACGAGATTGTTTTCGACGAGCACACCGGACGTACCCTCGTCCAGCCCGAGGCCCCAGCTACCGAACTTGTAGTCGTAGGTGTCATGGAGCCAGTTGTAGCGGACGACAGTGCCTGGGGAGACGCCGAGAGTGTAAATGGCGGAAAGCTCGCTCAGGACTCCGTAACCAAGATGGTGGATATGATTCCACTCGATGGTATTGTGGTGGGCATTATGTGGCCCATAGCCCCAGGACCAGCCGCAGGATACGCCCGAATACAGGATGTCACAGATTTCGTTATGCGCAATCACGTTGTACGGGCTGTGGAATATGATTATGCCCACGCCGTCGGGGAAAGTATGGCCGCCGTCGTGGATGAAGCAGTTCTCGACCCTATTCTTTTCAGCGACGAGGTCGGGATTATCGCGATAGGCTGGCTCGCCTATCCGGACGCCGCCAGCGCCAAGGTCGCGAAACTCGCAGTGGAAAACGCGGCAGTTCTTGCAGCCTGCGTCGAGCCACAGACCATATTCGCCGAGGTGGGCAAACTCGCACCGTTCAAAGGAGCACCCTAGTGCCCCGCGAGCCAGGACGGCGGCGCTCAGGTAGTGGGCAGCTTGTCCTTCAAGCGACTGGGTTTTCTCGGCCCGCCAGTCTGCGTAGCAAAACTTCAGTCCCTCGAATTTCAGCCCCGCGACGAACCGCCCTTCCTCAGGCTGGCCACGTATCTCCATTATCCGCTGCAGCTCAGGGGCGATGACCACCGCCTTTTCCATGTTCTCGCCAGGCAGGGGCCAGTAGTAGAGCTTTGCGGCTTTCCGGTCCAGATACCACTCGCCTGGCTGGTCCAAGGCCTCGAAGTAATTCTCCAACCGATAGCGACAGTCCGGCTCCCAGGTGAAAACTGGCCAGTTGCTGGAATTGGTAAATCGCACCGTCCTGGCGTCCCCGTCCAAGGCCTCAATCCAGTGCCGCGAAGTACTCCAGTCGAAAAAGAGGATAATGTTTACGTCCTCAAGGTTGTTCCATCGCCTGAAGTCTCCGGGCCGGTATGTTATGCCCCTGGTGGCTTCAGGTTTGTTTCGGTCAGCGTAGTAGTCTTTGATTTCGGGCAGCGGCCCCTGGGCGCGAAGAAAGCCGTCATTGGGATGCCGGGCGCGGATGCGCCGCGCTCCGTTGACGAAAAGCTGGTGAAAATACCATTCGCCCGTGCGCGCTTCAGGAACATCGGCCACCCAGAGCTTATCGGGCCCCTTCCGCCAGCCGGTGATGCGCCGCCCGCCTGACAGAACCGGGCTTTCGCCCGGGTATGCGGCGTAGGTTATGGTTTCGCCGTTGGGCGCTGCATCGTCGGGGGTAAACACCAGGGGTTCGGCAAGCTCGTAGACACCGCCCCGAATCAGCACCCGGAAGGACCTGGCTGGCCCAGTAGCCTTTGCTGCCGCCACCGCTTCACGCGCACGGCCCAGGGTGGCAAAGGGCCCGTCAGTCCTTGTCCTATTGGGCGACGGCAACTTGCCCGACCACGTATCCCTGCCCGACGGCGATACGTAAAAATCGGCTCCCTGGTGCGCAGAGGCCAGGCCGGGGCAGACGGCCAAAGCCACTACCGCCATGGCGGCTGCTACTCTCAGCAGCACAGGCTTGTCGGCCAACAACAAGCACCTGGCAAACAGCATACTGACCACTCCCCTACAAGTACTCAATGAACTACCTGCTCGAAGGGCCCGGCGGCGCACTTGTGCGGTCGCTCTTCTGCAAGCACCCAATGAGCCAGCCAATGATACATGCAAATGCGCTTCCTGCGGTCGCTCCCCTGTAAGCACGGAGTGAGCTTGGGGGCGGGTGACCGGGCGGTTGTGGAAAACGTCGCTCCCCTGTAAGCACGGAGTGAGAAGTCTACGACTGGACTGGTCTCAGGTATTGTCCCTCGCTCCTGTGCAAGCACGGAGTGAGCGCCGCCCTCATTGGGCCTCCCAGGTAGGCCTATTGGCCCTTATCAACTGCTTTCCTCCACGTGCGGGAACTTCTTTCAAAGGAACCGCGTTGTTTTCAGCAAGCCGGGGTGCCTTGGCGCTGAGGATGCAGTATGGCTCGACGGGCACGTTTGGCAGTATCTGGTCTTCTTCTCGTGGCGGCGGCGGTTTTTGTCATCGCCGTCGCTGTGCATGGCCCGCACGGGCACCGGGGAGAGACCTGTCCTGCGTGTTGGCTCGCCTTTGGCGGTGCTTTCCTACCCAGTGACGTGCCGGTTGAGCCATGCCTCCTCGTCGTCGGTCTTGTCCTCGTAGTTACCCTTCCGGTTGCAACCGGTTTTTTCGCGCGGCCCTGCCCCGCCAGAGGGCCGCCTGAATAGAGACATCGTCTAACCCGCTTCGCTTTGCCATGAGCGGCCTTGAGGCCTTCAGACAATCCCTTTCACGAGACAAGGGGGGACGGCGATGTCTCGCCCCAGAGTGGGCTTCACTCTTATAGAGTTGCTTGTCGTCATTGCCATCATTGCCATTCTCGCGGCCATTCTCTTCCCCGTCTTCGCGAGGGCCCGCGAGAAGGCAAGGCAGACAAGCTGTTTGAGCAACGTAAAGCAAATCGCGCTGGCTATGATGATGTACGCCCAGGACTACGACGAGTGCTACATGGTCGTAGACCACGTCATAGGCTATGACTGGTGGATGCCTCTCCAGGCTTACGTGAAAAACAGCCAGATTTTCCGCTGCCCATCGCGGCAGGCCAATCCTGCCACCGAGCCAGCCACGGACTACCTCCTGAACGGCCTTTTCGCGCACGGTTCTCCTATGGCCATGTTCGACCGTCCCGCAGACCAGATTGTCATCGCTGAACGTGAAAGGGGCGCACCGGCTACTTGCTACCATCCGTGGCCAGACGACCACACTTCTTGGGACGACCTGTTTGCGTATTCTGAATTTGCAGACCTCATAGCCAAGCAGCCACACAACGATGGGGACAACTACGGCTTCGCGGACGGCCACGCCAAGTGGTTGCGGTGGGAAGCAACTATCCGGCCGCCGCTGCCTGGAATGCACAACACGGGCCGATGGTACTTTCACTAGCCAACTGATACCTGTCCTCAGCTGGACGGGTTTGCGAAGCGGGCCGCCCGCGCCAGCATTCGGCGCGGGCGGCTTCTAGTCGCCAGCGACGTGTACACCCAGAGTTGTTTTATGCACTAAGAAGACTCTCTGCCTGCGCGAGAGAATCGGCCAGTGCCTGAGCTACGTAGGCCACCTCTTCGCGGGTGATAATCGCCGGGGGCTCGAAGCGCAGGACCTTGGGGTTGTTCAGGCCATAGGCCGCCAGGATGCCGCGCTGCGCCAAACCAGCAATGACCAGCCCGGCCACATCGGAATCGCCAAACTCCACGGCGACGAGTAGCCCCCGGCCCCGCACGTCGTGCACTAGGTCGGGATACTCGGACGCTGTGCGGCGGCAGCCGTCGAGCAACTCCTGACCCCGAGCAGCGCACAGGGCAGGCGTGTCCAGTCGCTCCATTTCCGAGATTGCTGCTATTGCGGCGGCACAGGCCAGAGGATTTCCGCCGAAGGTCGAGGTGTGTATGTAAGGATTTTCCTCGAAGATTTTCCACACCGCTGGCCTGGCCACAAAAGCTCCTACAGGCATGACGCCACCGCCCAGGGCCTTCCCCAAGGTCACGATGTCAGGCACGACGCCATCCCAATCGCATGCCCAGCGGCGCCCCGTCCTCCCAAAGCCAGTCTGGATTTCGTCGAGTATGAGAAGCGCGCCGTGGCGGTCGCAGATTTCCCGCGCCGCCGTCAAATATCCGTCGGGCGGTATTCGGATGCCGTTCTCACACTGTATGGGTTCCAGAATCACAGCAGCGGTTTCCCTGGTGACGGCTTCGGCCAGTGCATCCACGTCGCCGAACGTAACGTGGACAAAACCGGGTAGCAGTGGCTCAAAGGGCCTCTTGTAAACGTCGCGTCCTGATGCCGACAGAGCTCCAAAAGTCTTGCCATGAAAAGCACCTTCCGCGGCAACAAAACCGGGCCGGCCGGTATACATGCGCGCTGCCTTCAGTGCACCTTCAACAGCCTCTGCGCCAGAGTTGCAGAAAAAAACATACTCCAGGTCGCCCGGAGTTACTGCGGCTACACGCTCCGCTGCCTCGGCCATGACGGGGTTAAGGAGCAAGTGGCTGGACAATGGCATGCGCTTAAGCTGCGCTACCACGGCCCCAACGATGGCCGCGGGGCGGTGCCCGAAGGTAAATACTCCTGGCCCGCCCAGGCAGTCCAAAAACCGCCGTCCGTCGGCGCAGATGACATAGCAGCCTTCTGCTTCTATCTCTGCCGCGTCGAACCCCATGAATCTTACCAGTTGGGCCATGCCGGGGTTCACGTGGTCTTGGTAGCGGCGGTACACAAGGTCGAAGGAAACATCCGAAGACATATTCTCAGCGCTCCGCTGCCGCCTTGGCAGGGGATGGAGGCTCCGCCAGGAGGCATGAAAATAGCCTCTCCCGCCGCGTTGAGGCAACGGCAGAGGCCGAATTGTTTTATCTGGTCGGGGCGGGCGGACTTGAACCGCCGACCTTTGGACCCCCAGTCCAACGCGCTAACCAGCTGCGCCACGCCCCGACCCAACAGTCACCGCGTCGGGCCTATTTCTTTACGGCAGCCTTTAGCGCAGCACCCGCGCGGAACCTCGGCACGACAGTCGCCGGAACCTTAATGACCTCATTCGTGCCCGGCTTGCGGGCAGTGCGGGCCTTGCGCTTGGCGGTGTCGAAGGTGCCAAAGCCAGTTATCTGCACCGCGTTCCCCTTGGCCAGCGCCGCCTGGATAGTCGAAAGTACCGCTTCCAGTGAGGCCGCAGCGCACTTCTTGGTGCAGCCCGAGGCCTTAGCAATTGCCTCCACCAGGTCCGCCTTCGTCAGGGTCTTTGCCATGCTCCACTCTCCTCCTGTGTGGCGCGCGTCAGGCGCCCGGATTGCTCACGCACGTCCCACACGCCCCTCCCTCACGCTAACGTGGGCCGCCGAGTTGCGGCCACGTCTCCGCCTCATCCCGCCAGCGCCGGCCCATCAGGCTCTTGGCTACTTCCGCCGGCGCCTGCTTGTCGTAGATTATAGCGTAAACGGCTTGCGTCAACGGCAGGTCGGCGCCAGGAGCAGCCAGGTCTTTAAGTGCCGCACACGTCCCTACTCCCTCCACCACACCTGACACCGCCCGCTCCGCGTCCTCCACTGACATGCCCTGCCCAAGATGATACCCAAAGGTCCAGTTGCGGCTAAGTGCTGAGTGACACGTTACCATCAAGTCACCGAGCCCGGCCAATCCCCAACACGTTCGTGGGTCGCCACCACATCCAGCCACCAACCGGGCCATCTCCGCCAACCCGCGCGTCACCAGCATCGCCTTTGCGTTCTGACCGTACCCCAGGCCGTCACTCATGCCCGCGGCTATAGCAATAACGTTCTTGGCCGCGCCGCAAAGCTCGACACCGATTGTATCACAGTTGGTGTATACGCGGAAGAGGGGTGAAGCGAAAAGCACCTGGCTTGTGCGCCGCCACTCTGCCCCGTCGCCGGCGACCACTGTGGCCGCCGGCCTGCCAGTGGCTATTTCTGCCGAAAGATTTGGCCCAGACAACACGCCACAACGCGTAGCCACGTTGCTGCCAAGCACATCGGCCGCCACCTGCGTCATGCGCTTGCCTGTGGCTCGTTCAATACCCTTAGCCGCAATGATGAGGAATGCCTCTGCGGGAAGATGTTGCGCAGCCTCCTCGAGGACGGGGCGCAGCACCTGCGCGGGAACGGCCAGAATGACAAAGGCCGCGCCCTGCAGTGCTGCATCCATGCAGGCCGTAGCCTCTACTGCCGGCGGCAACTCAATTTCGGGCCGGTAGGCACGGTTCCGACGAGTAGCCTCTATTTCACGGGCCAGCTCCTCACGCCGGCACCAGAGAGAGACCTCGTGGCCTTTCATGCCCAGCATCCATGCAAGCGTCGTGCCCCAGGCGCCCGCACCTATCACGGCCACTTTCCCACCGCCCGTTTGTTCGCCGTCAACGGACCTCAATTCTGCTCCCTCTGGCATCCGTCTTGCGCTGCCTTTTTGCGTCCGCCGAACCGGTGCTCTTCCCCTCGCAGCAGCCGCTCTATGTTCTCCTTGTGGCGGTAGAAGGCAAGACATGTGAGGTAGCCCGTCATCAATATCAGAGGAGGCGTCGGATGAAAGATGCTTGCCAACGGCAGAAGACTCACGGCAGCCGCCAGCGATGCCACCGAAACGATTTTAGTTATCACGACCACCAAAATCCAAAGCGCGAAGGCCAGCAGCCCGACACGCCAGTCCACGACCAGTAGAACCCCCAGGCTGGTGGCAATGCCGCGCCCACCACGGAAACGCAAGTACGGTGACCAGCAGTGGCCGGTAACGACCGCGGCACCACAGGCGGCGAGGACAGGCTCAGAGTGGGTAAGCACGAGGGCAACAAGAGCCGCCACAAGCCCCTTGGCCACATCACCCAGCCATACTAGCAGTCCTACCTTCACTCCAAGTGCCCTGACGACATTCGTCGTACCGATGTTGCCGCTGCCTACCTTGAAGAGGTTTACGCCGTGCCGTCGCGCCACGACCAGGCCCACGGGCACTCCACCCAAAAAGTACGCAAACACTACGGCCGCTACCGCCAGCGCGTCCATCTGTCATCGCCTCCCTGAGCGCGCCCGTCGGCCAATAGCCCGCCCCTTCTCACGCGGCCTTAGCAACAGCCGCACCGGCACACCTGGCCCGTAGAGTCGGTCCCGCAGGGCTTTCTGTACGTACCGCATATAGCTGTCCGTCGCCAGGGCCGGGTCATTGACGAATAAGACCACAGTTGGGGGCCGCACCGAAACCTGGGTCGCGTAAAGAAGTTTTAGAGAGCGTCCTCCCCGGCTGGGCGGCGACTGCTCGTCCATCAGGTCCTGGACAGTACGATTGAGCAGATACGTACTCACGCGCCGGTGTACGCCCTCCCCTACTGCCCAGACCGTGTCCAGCAATTCCTCCAGCCCATGCCCCGTGACCGCCGAAGTAAAGCAAACCGGCGCGTGGGTCGCCGCCGGCAAGGTCTCGCGCAACAGGCGTTCATAGTCCTGCCAGATGAGCCTATCCTTGTGCTTCTTTGCTTTTTCGTGAGACTCACCGGCAGCCGAGACAAGCACCAGATCCCACTTGTGGGCCGCGATGACCAGGCCGCGACCAAGCTCTTCGGCCTGGGCGGCCAGCCGCTCATCTTGAGACGTAGGGCCTTCTACTGCATCAATAACTAACACTGCCACGTCAGCACGCTCAACCGCTTTCAGCGCGCGCAGAGCCGCGTAATACTCCACGCCCTGGGCTTTCTTGAATTTACGCCGCAGGCCTGCCGTGTCTACGAGCACGAACCGCCTGCCGCCGCGCATAAGCACCGTATCAACCGCATCGCGAGTGGTGCCAGGCGTTTCCGACACAATCATCCTTTCCTCGCCGACAAGCGCGTTGACCAGCGAGGACTTTCCGGCGTTGGGCCGGCCAACCACGGCTACCGCTACTCCTTCGCCCTCAGGCTGCTGCGTTTCTTCGACTGCGGGCAACAACTCACGCACTGCCTCAACAATTTCAGACGCGCCCAGAGCGTGAATGGCAGAGGCCGCTATTGGTTGGCCGAAACCCAGCTCAGTAAACTGAGCAAGGTCAACGCCAGACCGCTCCGCCTTGTTCGCTACGAAGACCACAGGCTTGCCAGATTTGCGGACCACATCTGCCACATCATGGTCGAGCAGGGTGATGCCTTCCTGGGCATCGACAACAAAAATAACCACGTCGGCTTCTTTGAGAGCTGCAACGGCCTGGCCGGCGACTTTGGTGAAAAGCTCATCTCCCTGGCTGCCGGCCAGCCCGCCGGTATCTACAAGAAGCACCGACCGGCCGTCGAAATCCGCTTGGGCATAGACACGGTCGCGCGTGACGCCAGGCTCGTCGCCCACCACCGCCAATCGCTGCCCCACCAGGCGGTTGAACAGGGACGACTTGCCGACATTCACACGCCCGACTATCGCCACGACAGGTAAGCCACGCAAGCGCTACCCCCCGCCAGCGATTATCCCTGCGCCTACTCCTCTCGTCAGCGATCCGCCGCACCATTGCGCCCATCACCAGCCTTTGAGCTGACTCCTCAGCCTCGGGGACCATGCCGAAAGCGTCCTTATTCGACTTTATCACGGCGCAAGCTCTGTAAGGCACCTGTTTTGTACTGCTTCCCTAACCTATTCGCTAGAATGATTGTTGCAAAAAACTCATTTAGGCGTCTCTGAGGCGCAGGAAGTGTACAGGACTACGCCCTCGACCCTTTACTTGTGGTCAGTTGTCACAGTCGTTGAAGCGGCTTCTGCAACAATCACCTATAGAGGACACAGCATGGTTCCCCTCCCTCATCCAAAAGCGGGTAAACCTCTGCCTCCTCTCCGGTCCCGGCGCCGACAGGTCAGCCCTGCCCACGTCCCCAGGCTACCTCGCGTGGGCGAACCCCTGCACGCGACCGCGGTAGGTAACGGCCTTGCGGCGAAGAACAACCATCTGCGGCAGCAGTAGTAGGTGCGCAGACCTGCACAGGAGGTTTCCCCGTGACAACTGACCAGGTCTCACAGGTGTGCCGAGACAGTTGGTACGCTAGGTCCTTTCGCAAGCTTTTCTTCGACTTTCACAGCTCGCAGTACGCGGTAGGACTCGCCTCTGCCTTTGACGCGGAACGATGGGCTGAGCGATGCGAGAAGGCCGGCACGCAAGCCGTGTCAGTGTTCGTAAAATGCGGCTTCGGCTGGTCCTTCTATCGAAAAGGTTCCATCCGCTATGTTCATCCCCAGCTACCGGACGGGCTGGATATGGTGGAAGCCCAAATCGAGGCCTTCCACCAGCGCGGCATCAAGACCATCGGCTACTATCACACGTTCAACAGCGAGCCAGTCGCCCGCGACCACCCGGACTGGCTACGCGTGGACGCCGCAGGCAAACCACAGCAGCCCAATGCAATCTGTATGCAGGGGCCGCTGCTGGAAGAGTGGATGCTGCCGCACCTGGAAGAAGTGGTCACTAATTACGATATTGACGCGATGTTTTTCGACGGCACTTACCCGTGGGGCGTCTGTTACTGTCCGGCGTGCCAGCGCCGTTTCCGGGAAGCCACCGGCGAAGACCTGCCGGGGGGCAGCGATGCCCCACAATGGGAAGCCTATGTGACCTGGGCATTGGAAGACTTTCGACGCATCAGAAAAGCTATTGCCGATACTTTGCACTCCCATCGGCCAGAAATGCCCGTGTCCTTTAACTGGGTCTACACCATGAGGATGCCGGAGGCGGTGCCCGACTATATCGGGAATCTGATGCTCGACGTACCGCCAGAAGACCAGGCTTTTAACGGCTCCTACCAGGCTCGTCACTGGGCGCTCACGGGCGTGCCCTTTGACATCATGAACTCTGCCTTTCTCCAGTGGTGGGGCGACTGGGCCTGCAAGCCGGCCAGGTGCCTCAAGCACGAAGTGGCGCCAGCCATTGCCAACGGCGGGATGACCTGGATTGGCTATCAGATGACGCATACCTTCGACGTTGCTGAACCCG
>JANZZA010000649.1 GCA_026419655.1 Armatimonadota bacterium
GCTTACCGTCCCTCCCTTTGCCTTCACGGTGCGGGAGTACGTGGCCCTGGGCCGCACGCCCTATGTGGCGCCCTGGGCGCGGCTGACGGCGGCGGATGTGGAGGCTGTCCACGCCGCCCTTGACGCCACGGGGCTGCAATCCCTCGCGTCGCGGCCCGTAACTGAACTTTCTGGCGGCGAGCTGCAGCGGGCATCAGTCGCCCGCGCTCTTGCCCAGGAGCCCAAAATCCTTCTCCTGGACGAACCGACGGCCTTTCTCGACCCCGCCCATAGCGTGCAGCTCCTTGGCCTGCTGGCTCAGCTCAACGGACAGGGCCTGACAATCCTGGCCACCTTCCATGACCTTAACCTCGCCGCTGCCTACTGCCGCGAAATCACGGCTATCAAGGACGGGCAGATTTTCTCTTCTGGCCGCACGGAAGAGGTTTTCCGCAGAGAGGTTCTGGAGGGCCTTTTCGAGACGCCGCTCCTGGTCGAAGATGGGCCGCAGGGACGGCGGCGCGTCACTCTGCTGAGGACTGAATCAGACCATGCCGCTTAAGGTAAAGGGGCTGCTGCTGGTCGCCGGGCTGGCGTGCATTTTCGCAGCCTGCGTCCTGGTGGGGCCGGCCGCCGTTACCGCTAGCCAGGCCTGGCAGGCATTGTGGCACCCTCAGCAGGCCGACGAGACAGTCCGGGCCATAGTGTGGGGGGCGCGGCTGCCGAGAGTCCTTTTGGCCTTTGCCGTGGGGGCCGCCCTGGCCGTCGCCGGCGTCATAATGCAGAGCTTTTTCCAGAACCCCATGGCCGACCCCAGCATAATCGGGGTGTCTTCGGGGGCGGCTTTGGGGGCCACGCTGGCCCTCGTCACCGGCCTGGCCAGTACTTCCTCGTGGCTTATGCTGCCTGGGGCGGCTTTTTTGGGCGCCGTTGTTGCAGTGGCCACGGTATACCTTCTCGCGCGCCGCGCCGGCCGCACACCCGTGGCCCTGCTCCTGCTCACTGGTATTGCTGTGGCCGCGCTGTTTTCGGCTTTCTCGGCCCTCGTCATGATTCGCGCTCAGCGAGGAGACATGGACCTGGTCGTGCTCTGGATGCTGGGGAGCCTGGCAAACCGCGGGTGGACGGAAGTGGCCATTGTGTGGCCGTACGTCCTCGTGGCGACCGGCCTGGCCGGGCTTTTCGCCCGCTACCTCGACGTGCTTTCTCTGGGCGATGAGCAGGCAACGTATCTTGGCCTGCCGGTGGAGCGCGTGCGGGTGGGTTTTTTGGCCCTGGCAGCCGTGCTGGCTGGGGCGGCGGTGTCCGTCACGGGCATCATTGGCTTTATTGGCCTCGTGGTACCCCACATCTCCCGGCTAATCTTTGGTGCCCGTCACCGCCGCCTTTTGCCCGCTGCCGCACTTATGGGTATGCTCACGCTTGCCACCGCCGACCTGGCGGCGAACCTGAGCGGCGAAATCCCCGTCGGCATTGTTACTGCCATGATAGGCAGTCCCTTCTTCCTATGGCTGCTGCGTCAGCGTGAGGTGCGCGCGGCCTGAGGAAGCGCCGTGGAAGCCCCGCTGCCGCCTCTGGGGCCGTCAGTCGGTTAGCATCGTGCCGTCGCCCTTTTGCCTGCCTGCCTGCGAAAATCCCGCCCGCCCACAGCGTAAAAAGTTTGGGAAGGGGGTCTGGGGGCAACCCTTTACAAAGGGTTCTCCCCAGGGACGGAGGCAGGGGGAACCCCCCTTTCCGCAAAAAGCGGGGTTCCCCCTGCACCCCCTCCCCGTAAATGCTCTTGATCCCTGGCGGAGATGCGCGGCCACCAGCACCCGCGGAGAAACGGACAGCAGGCGCTGGGTGTGGCGCGTGTTTTTTCTTGGGGGGCCGGATTTTCGGGCGCGCGGGAGGAGACGTGGGCCGGGCGGCGTTGGTAGCCGGCGTGGGCACAGCGCGGCGTAGACCCGGTGGCTTACCAGCGCGCCTGAAAATCCGGCCCGCCCACGGCGTAGAAAGTTTGGGAAGGGGGTCTGGGGGACAACCCTTTTCAAAGGGCTTCCCCCAGGAATCACACCTGCGGCGTGGGCGGGCGGTTTTCGGCTTCGAGGCGCGCGAGGAAGGTCTCCAGCGGCATGGAGCCAAGGTCCCCCTCTTCGCGGCTGCGCGGCGCTACCTGGCCGGTTTCCTGCTCCCGGTCGCCGACTACCACAAGGTACGGTATTTTCATCAGCTCGCCGTCGCGGATTTTGTAGTTGAGGGTGGCTGAGGAGTCGTCCACTTCGGCGCGGAAGTCCCTGGCGCGTAGCTGTGCGTGCACGTGGCGCGCGTAGTCCAGATGCCGGTCGGCGATGGGCAGCACGCGCACCTGCACGGGCGCCAGCCACACGGGAAACTCCCCGGCACAGTGCTCGATGTACGCGCCAAGAAAGCGCTCAATGCCCGCCAGCACCACGCGATGGATTACGGCTGGCCGGTGGAGCTTGCCGTCCGGGCCGACGTAAGTCACGTCGAAGCGCTCCGGCAGGTTGAAATCGCACTGGATGGTGGGGCCCTGCCATTTGCGCCCCAGCGCGTCATGCAGCTTCACGTCAATCTTCGGGCCGTAGAAAACGCCTTCGCCGGGGTCTATCTCGTACTTGAGACCTACCTTTTCCAGCGCCGCCGCCAGAGCGCCTTCGGCATGGTCCCAGATTTCCTCGGTGCCCAGATACTGCTCCGGCCGGGTGCTGAGGAAGATTTCGTACTCGTGAAAGCCGAAGGTGGCCAGCATGTACCGGGCAAATTCAAGCACGCCGATGATCTCGTCGGTGAGCTGCTCGCGAGTGCAGAAGATGTGCGCGTCGTCCTGGGTAAAGCCGCGGACGCGCAGGAGGCCATGCAGCACCCCGGAGCGCTCATGGCGGTAAACGGTGCCCAGCTCGAAGAACCTCAGCGGCAGGTCTCGATAAGAGCGGGGGCGCGACTTGTAGATGAGGATGTGGCCCGGGCCTGTCTCTTATACACATCT
>JANZZA010000660.1 GCA_026419655.1 Armatimonadota bacterium
CTTCGAAGAACTCGTGGGCCTCGGCGGCCTGGAGTACATGGACGCGCTGAGCTTTCACTACTACCATGGCGCGGGAGAATTCGAGAAGCCAATGGACGAGGGACCAGTGGCGGTGGATGAATGGGCCGCCTGGCTGCGGGAGAAGATGAGGGCAGCCGGCAAGGTCGTCCCTATAATCAACAGCGAGGGCGGGGTGTACAATCCTGCGCCGGCCATCCGGTATCGGCCCTGTACGCCCGACAACGTCCGCGCCCTTCCGCCAGAATACGTGGCCATGCTGCTGGCCCGCATGTACATCTCCCAGATGGCGGCGGGCATCGAGCGCTTCTTTTACTACGATATGTTCATAAGCGGCGTGCCCTTCGCAAAGTGCTGGGACAGCTTCGTCGAGGGCGACGGGCAGCCGCGGCCGTGTGTGGCCGCCTACGCTACCGCGAGCTGGTTCTTTGACGGTGCCACTTACGTCCGCACGCAGCGCCCGTCGCCTGACGTATGGATTCGCTACTTTTCGACGCCGCGCGGGCGGATGGCGGTCGTCTACACGCGCACCGGCACGAAGGCCCGGGTCGTGGTGCCCGGCGCCGCCCGCGCCTGGGACATCATGGGCCGGGAGATTCCCCTGCGCCCGGGCGCATCCATCCCCGCCACCCCCGAGCCTACCTATGTCTTGCTGCGGGGATAGTCCACGGCCCGAGGCCGCAGTACTTCCCTGGGTCTCTGGCAGCGACCGCCCCGGCACCTTTGCGGCCAAATTGCGTTCATACAACACACGGCTGCAGCAGGGCGGAGGGCATCTCCAAGGAGACTATTGCAAAACTCACCTGGAAGTAGCTCTCAGTCCGTAAACGGCCCAGATTTATGCCGGCGATTTACACTCGATGGGAACAACTCATCTGCGCAAAGAGGGTTTTGCAACAGTCACCAAAGGTAAAGCCGCGGCGGCCGGAGTCAAGGGCGGGCCATCTACACGCTCAGAGGTGAGGACACTGAAAATAGCTTTGTGGTGCTCTTTGCTGACAATGTGCTTGGCCGGGGCCGTAGCAGGGACTGCTCTTGCGGGGCCTGTGCGGGTGGCCAATGGTCAGTTCGTGGACGCCGACGGGCGGCCAATTGTGCTCCGCGGCCTGAATGTCTCCAACTCCTCGAAGGTGAAGCCCTATCTTCCCTGGCAGGGGCCGGAGCATTTCGCCCGCATGAGGCAATGGGGCTGCAACTGCGTGCGTTTTCTCATTCTGTGGGCGGGCGTGGAGCCGGAGCCAGGTCGCTACAATGACGCCTACCTTGACGCCGTGCGTCAGCGCCTGGACTGGGCAGCCGAGGCCGGCCTGTACGTCATCCTCGACATGCACCAGGATGTCTTCGGCGAGAAGTACGGTTTTGACGGCGCCCCTGCCTGGGCATGCCTCGATAACGGCATCCAGTTTACCCGCGACGACCAAAGTCTTTGGGGAGCTAACTACTTTGACCCGGCAGTAATGACGGCCTTTGACAACTTCTGGGCCGACGCTCCAGCTCCTGACGGCATTGGCGTCCAGGAACATTTCATCCGCGCCTGGTGCCATGTGGCCCAAACACTCGGCGACCATCCCGCCGTCATTGGCTACGACCTGCTCAACGAACCCTTCTACGGCAACGTCCTGCGCGAGCCAAACACCGTGGCGGCCTTTGTAAGAATATCTCCTCTTCTACCTTTCGGCTCAAATCCGATGGAACTCTTCATGCCAACCCGCTCTGAGAAAATGCAGGCCTTCATGGCTGACCCAAAGAAGCTCTACCGGGCCGTGGACTGCGCCGACGGGGTGTTCAGGAACTTTGAGGAAAGAAAACTCATGCCCTTTTACGAGCGCTTGACGGCCGCCTTAGCCCAGATTACACCGTCAGCGATTTTCTTTTTGGAGCCGCACATACTTGCGTCGGCTGGCGCCAACAGTTTCCTCACCCGCCCCAGGGCCGGTGGCCGGGACATCATGGTGGCCTATGCGCCGCATTACTACGATCCAGGCTCCACGCCAATGGTCCCTTACGACGGCAATCCTGCCCGCGCCGCGGTAGCCTTTCGTCGCATGGCCGCCGTCGCCGCGCGGCTTAATGCGCCCGTCTTTCTTGGCGAGTTCGGCGACGCGGAAAGCCCACGCGAAACCTCTTACCAGTACGTCCGCGACCAGGCCCTGCTCCTGCGCCAGCTTGGGTTCTCCTTCTGCTACTGGGAGTACGCCCCAGACCTGGAGAGCCGCCCCTGCTTGCCGGCGCTGCTTGAGGCCTTCAGCGGTTAGCAACCGGCAAAGCCCGGATGTGCGCCCAAGGGCGCTGTTAGGCGCGGGGCGCTTCCAGCCCTAGAAGAGTCCCGGGGCCAAAGCAGGACGAGATAATTTAGGAAGATAGTATAGGAAAGAGATCCGGGGACAACCCTTCTCGCAGGGGTCCCTCCTCGGTACAATCCCGTTGCCAGCCGCACGTACTGCGATTCGCCTGGGAGACATACGAAGGTACACAATCTCAGCCGCGCCGGCTGCCCGCCGACCGGCAAACAATTGCTCTCTAGGGTAGAATGTAATACCCAGACGCGAGCCATCGCTGGGTGGCTTTCCGGGAGGGAGAATAAATGTCTAAAGTCAAGGTGGATTGGGACAGGTATCTTCTCCAGACTCTGGCCGGCCTGAGGGGCAAGGGGCTTCTGCTCACCTCGGTTGACGCTCAGGGCCGCCCAAACCCCATGGCCATTGGCTGGGCATCCTTCGGCGTCGAGTGGAGCCGGCCGATTGCGACGGTAATGGTAAGACCCTCGCGGTATACCTTTGGATGCATTGAGCTGACCAATGATTTCACCATCTCCGTCCCCTACTCCGACCTCGACGAGCAGGTTCTCTTCTGCGGGACGGCATCAGGCCGAGACGTGGACAAGTTCGCCGAGTGTGGCTTCGAGACAGTGTCCGTGGAGGGAATCCGGTCGCCCGGCATCGCCCAGGCCGGCCTCATTTACTTCTGTCGCGTAGTGCACCGAAACGATGTCCTCGAATC
>JANZZA010000741.1 GCA_026419655.1 Armatimonadota bacterium
CGAAGCCACTGAACGCGTCCTGCCTGACCTGGGCCTGCCGAAGGCCAGTTACGTGCCGGAGCCAAAGGCCGTCCGCGGCGACTATGACGTTGGCATTTACTATTTCCCTGGCTGGTGGAACTGGGACCGCTGGCAGCCGATCATGTCCTACCCGGAGCGCAAGCCGGTGCTCGGCTGGTACAAAGAAGGGTTACCCGAGGTAGCCGACTGGCACCTGAGATGGGCCGCCGAGCATGGGGTCAGCTTTTTCTGCTACGACTGGTACTGGGACCGCGGCAGCATGAGTTTGGGGCACGGCTTGGACGCTTATTTCCAGGCCAGGTACCGCAACCTGGTGAAGTTTTGCCTGCTTTGGGCGAATCACGACCCAACGCGCCACACCCCCGAGGACAACGAGGCCGTGTGCCGCTACTGGATTGAAAACTATTTCTCGCGGCCGGAGTACTATAAGTACGGGGGCCGGCCGCTGCTGGTGATCTTTTCAGTGTGGGCGATGCAGCGCGACCTTGGGGTTGAGGGCACACGCGAATGCATTGAGCTCTGGCACCGAATGACGCGCGAGGCAGGGGTGGGGGAGGTGCTGGTGGCCGGATGTGGCACGCCGGCCGTCCTCCAAATGATGCACCAGATGGGCTTCGACGCCGTGTCGGGCTACAACTGGCCCTACTGTGGCGTTGAGGGACGCAATTACGTGCCCTATATAGAGGTGGCCCGCAAGCAGTTTGATTTATGGTGGATGCCCATGGCGCAGGCCAATCTCATGCCGGTGATAGTTCCGACGAGTCCCGGCTGGGACTCGCGGCCGTGGCATGGCCAGTCAGCTTTCGTGCTCACCGACCGCACACCGGAGGCTTTCGAGGAACATCTGCGGCTTGCCAAGCGCTTTGTTGACGAGACAGCCCAGCCGAGGGTGGTGCTCATCGAAGCCTGGAATGAGTTTGGCGAGGGGTCTTATTGCGAGCCGCACAAGGAATTCGGGTTTGGTCATCTGGATGCGGTGCGGCGGGTTTTCTGCCCAAATGCCGGCCCGCATGACGATTATGGGCCGGCGGACGTGGGCCTCGGCCCCTATGACTGCGAGCCGCCCCGGCGCGACCGGATGGCGTGGGAGTTTGACACCAACGGCGATGCCGAAGGCTGGGGCATGATGATGGGCCTGGCTGACCTGCGGGTGGCCAATGGTGTCCTGGAAGTGCGCTCTTTGGGCACCGACCCGGCCCTCACTTGTGCAACGGACATCCGCGCAGACCGTGTGAAGGCTATCGAGATTCGTATGAGTGTCAGCGGCGACGGGCGGGACGACATGGCCCAGCTATTCTGGACAACGCCGCTTTTTGGCACCAGCGAAGAAGCCAGCGTCCGGGCCCCCATCCGCGACGACGGTGAAATGCGCGTGGTGCGTTTCGAGGTTGGCCAGAACCGCTTCTGGAGGCACCGAATCACCGGTCTTCGTTTTGACCCATGCTGCACGGAGGGCGCCATCGTCCGCATTGATTACATCCGCTTGGCCCCTTAGCGGGCGACGACTACCCTGCGGGCGCAACGGTGCGCGTCCGAGCTTAGGCCCGGGCGCGTGAGGTGGGAACAGTCCGAAAAAGTTTGGGAAGGGGGTCTGGGGGACAACCCTTTTCAAAGGGTTTACCCCTGCAGGGGGAACCCCCCTTTGGGCAAAAAGCGGGGTTCCCCCTGCACCCCCTCCCCGTAAATGCTCGTGCTGTCTGGCGCGGACGCGCAGCCACTGGGGCCTGCGAGGAAGGGCATAAGCGGTGCTGGGAGAGGTGGCTGTGTTTTTGGGTGGGCCAGATTTTCGGGCGCGCCCGACGAGACGGTCGCGCCGGCGCCTGTGGCGACAGGTCTGTAAGCGCGGTACCAGC
>JANZZA010000027.1 GCA_026419655.1 Armatimonadota bacterium
GAAAAAGTTGTAGGCCTCACGAAACTGGATAAAGTAAGTGTTGAATCCCAGCTTGGGCAGCCAGTCAATCATGTCGCGGACGTGCTCAAAGCTGACGGCGCCCTCGATGCAGACCCCCCGATAGCGATATGAAGGCGTCTCTTGCAAACGCACCGGGGGAAGCGGGCCCGATATGTGCGGAACAATCTCGCCGCGCTTGCCCGGCCACAGCCAACGGCAGCCAAGCTCCGTCAGGTACCGGTAGACGCCCAGCAGGATGCTGCGGGGATTGGAGCCGGCTACGACGCCGCCGTCGGAGCCGACGTCTATGAGAACCTCATCGTCCCAGCGCGGGTCGGCAACAGTCGGCGTCTCGCCAAAATCCTTCAGCAAGCCCAACCACAGTGCTGCCCGCGAAGGGTCGTGCTTCTTTTCGCGCGAGACCACCACTGCCTGGCCAGTCATCCGCGCCAGGTAGTGAGAGAGTTCTCGCGCTGCGAACCGGGCGGCAGGCCTGGCGTCGAGCAAGCAGACGGCAATCTGGCTCATTGTCTATTCCCCCCGGGGCTGCAGGTCCAGCACCCCGAGTTTCTCGCAGCGGGCTGCGAAACCTTGTCGCATCGTGAGGGCCCGACGGGCGAGATTTTTAGCCTCAACCTTTTCCCCGGCCAATCAGGCGAGGCACAGAAACCTTTTGGAAACGACTTTTTCTGGAAGAAAATCTTCGGGGACCTTTGCACAAGCTGGTGTTGGCTGGTCGCGACTAAAGAGGGTGTACAACGTCGTGCGCCCACGCCTTTACCTGCTATCGCCTCTGGAGCCGTGGAAGCGGCCTTTGCAAAAGTGACCCTTCAAAAGCGCTACCGCCAAACCCCTTTCCCAAACCTTCTATTGTTGCTCTCGCCGTGCCCAGTTTGTGCAGCACCGCCCGCCGCCAGCCCGGAGTTCTTCGGTCCTGTCCGCAGCTCTCAGGCAAACCACAAAAGATACCTTCGGGCCACTTCCTCGCTGAAGGCGCCCACAAGTCCCCAGATGCCGCCAGCGATGAGGAAGTGGCCCAGCGCCAGGCCCAGGAATAGCGGCGTAAGCTGGCGGTAAGTATGCGCGCCGCCGACCCGCAGTATCACGGACTTGAAAAGCCAGGCCAGGAATATGGGAAACCAGATGGGCTGACCGAAAATGCCCGCAATGGCCAGGCCTAAGGGATTCAGGGGAAAGCGAAGGAAAATCGCGCGCAGCCAAACCATTGCTATCGTGAGGGCAAAGCCCACCGCCCGCGCGATGTTGCTATTCACCTCGACCGGGCAGCGATTATTCACCCTGGTGTCGAGCTGCTGATATGACCAGACAGCCTGGAGCGTTCGGAAGCCGCCTTCGGTAGTGCCGCCGTCAAGGACGTTCCAGCCGTAATCGTAGGCGGCATGTAGATGGATGCCCCAGGCCAGAGTGAGACCAAGAGCAAGTCCCAGAGTAAGGGCGGCCAGGACATGGCCGCGCCGAATACCGGCTGTCTCTTATACACATCT
>JANZZA010000028.1 GCA_026419655.1 Armatimonadota bacterium
GAAAAAGTTGTAGGCCTCACGAAACTGGATAAAGTAAGTGTTGAATCCCAGCTTGGGCAGCCAGTCAATCATGTCGCGGACGTGCTCAAAGCTGACGGCGCCCTCGATGCAGACCCCCCGATAGCGATATGAAGGCGTCTCGTGTAAACGCACCGGGGGGAGAGGGCACGATATGTGCGGAACAATCTCGCCGCGCTTGCCTGGCCACAGCCAGCGGCAGCCAAGCTCCGTGAGGTACCGGTAAACGCCCAGCAGGATGCTGCGAGGGTTGGAGCCGGCTATGATGCCGCCCTCGGGGCCGACGTCTATGAGAACCTCGTCGTCCCAGCGCGGGTCGGCAATAGTCGGCGTCTCGCCAAAGTCCTTGAGCAGGCCCAGCCATATTGCTGCGCGCGAGGGATCGTGCTTCTTTTCGCGTGAGACCACCACTTCCTGGCCAGTCACCCGCGCGAGGTAGCGGCACAATTCCCGCGCCGCCAACCGGGCCGCAGGCTTAGAGTTGAGTAAGCAAACCGCGATATTGGTCACCGCATAAACCCTCCCTGATTGCCTCTCTAGCGTGCCGAGTTTCGCCCGCCAGACAGGAAAACCTTGTTCTCCGACGAGTGGACCTGGAAATGGGACGTAGTCAGCGCCCACTGCACTTTTGGCGGTTGCCGCAGCTACGGAAACATCTTGGGTCAAAACCTTCTCCTGGGGGAAAACCTTTTGGAGACTGTTGCAAAAGTCGCTTGACCGACTCCCAAATGCAACCGTGAGGAAAAGGTCGGGGGCATTGCAGGGTGCACTCTCTTCGCTTTCGGTACGCTAACACTATCTTTTGGAATAGTCCCCTTTAGAGACTGCTGCAAAAGCCGTTTTCCCAGCCCCCCAGAGGAAATCGCGAATAAAAGGTCTCTCGCACAGCGTTGTGCACTTTACTCGGTCCGGGCAGGCCGAGACCAGTTTTTGCAACAGTCTCCTTTGAAAAGACTTGCAAGCCCCTGGCCCTCTTTCCAGACTTTTTCCCGCTGCTTCCACCACACACGCACCGCAGCACGGCACTGCCTCGACGGCCGTTTCAGCGGCTTGCCACATGGACCAGGCGCCCTGCCAACAGCTCAGTCGGAATATACGGCCACTTCGCGCAGCCACATAAGTCGCGGTCGCTTTCGTGGGCCGCAATCCTTTGGCTGCAGGATGCGCAGAGTCCGGGTCGTAAAAGGTGCAAAGCGCACCTCTGTCACAGGCTCTCCCGCCGGCGGCGTCGCCTCGGCCAGGGTCTTCCATTCCCCACTTTCGCCATCCCGCGCCTGAACAAGGATGCGCTGGGAGGTCCAGACCGCGTCGTTTTCGATGTTCCAGTAAACCAAAACACGCGAGACGCTCTGGGGCGACGGCCACTGAATCTCAACCCAGTGTTCCTGGTCGCCCTCAGCGGCCGCCCAGGCGGCCTTGTTGAACGCCATCCCCATGGGATTCACCACGCCGTCGTTGACTGGCCGTGCATCATAACCGTAATAGCAGCTATCCACCGCTACCTCGCAGCCACTTGAGGCCAGGGCCAGGTTGCCGTCCGGCAGGGGCAAAATGTGAAGCAAAGGAACCTCACACCGCTCAACTACGGTGCCTCTGTCGGTGCGGACGGTGACGGAAACCAGGTAGCTACCCGAAGGCAGCTCGGGAGAAAAGGCCACCTTAGCGGAGAGTTCCTGGCTCGCAGTCACATCTAGGCGCACCGTGGCCGCCGCTGGCTTCAGCACGACTCCACGCGGCGCATGCAGGTCTATCCGGAAGGTGCGCGGCTTACGGTCTGCGTTACGCACCCAAACCCGCAGAACCTTGGGTTCCGGGTCGGCCTGGGCGGTAAGCTCGCACACCGGGCTGAAGAATGCGTGAGCGATGCGCGAAAGGACTACCTTCGCGCCAGCCGCGTCCCTGAATTCCACATCCGCCACCGCAGTGACAGTCCGCCCGGCCGGGCACCGGCACCGTCCGCCGCTTGCCCGGACATCCAGGCTGCCCTCATCCGACGGCGGCTCGACAAGCCATCCCGGCCATGCCCGCAACCGAGTAATGCGAACCTTCTCCTTGCCCAACAATATCACGGGGGCCAGCCTTATCTCCCCGTCCACAGGTGCTACAAGGCTCTCCGCCCAGCCCACTCGCGCCCCAACGTCCGCCAGCAAAGACTCGTCGAGCAGCCGCCTGGCCTCGGCTAGCTCTCGAAGACAACTCACGCGCTTGAGGTCTGCCGAAAGCTCGCTGGCCTGCTGTGCCAGGCGGGCGACTGCATCTTTGATTTCTGCCACGGCTCTGGCTACGTCTGCAGTTGACATATTTGGGCCAAGACCGCGCAGGCGCTTGCCCAGCTCGGCGGCCTCGGCGGTGGGCGGCGTCTGAGCATACACATAGGCTGCTCCCTGCAGGCTTTCGGCCGCCCGCTCGCGGTACCACTCCCCCACTGCGTCAGCCGGCAAGAGCACTATCACGGCCACGTCCTCAGGGCCAACAGCAACCTGAGTCGTCAGCCGCCCACCCTTCTTCTCAAGCGGCAGCGACGACGAGGTGACCATCTCGACGACGCGCACAGATTGTTTTATCCCCAGCCGGCCCGCATCAACCGAAAACTTCACCATCTTCGGCGCCGGTTGAGGGTTGAGCACGGTGAAGTACATCGGCAAGCTCGTGCCGAAGCGGTGTACCCTCACGGCTGGCGCGTCGGCCTCAGCCCAAGTCACCGGCTCCCAGCCCGCCCGAAAGAGGTGTTTCACAATTGGCACATAACGGTGCTGCAGGTCGCCGAATTTCTCATAGGCCTCATCGGTGAAGCGCCCAATGCTGGGAAAGAGGCCGTAGGCCGTGGCATAGCAGAAAAACTTTTCGCCGCCTTCGCGAGCATCGAGGTTTTGGCCAATGCGGAAATAGTTGAGCAGCAGGCCGGGCTTGTGATAGGCGGCCGCGCGGTAATAGTCCATGTGGTCAAGGTCCCACCAGCGACTACTCTCGTAGCCGCACACGTCAAGGGACATGCAGACAGGAAACATCGCCGTCGAGGCCCACACGTTGCCGAAGGCCAGCTTGCCCGGGTAGCGCTTCTTGAAGGCCTCAACCCAGCGAATGACGGAAGCCTTGCCGCTTGCGCAGGGGCGGTAGACTTCGCCACGGTACTCGAAGGGGTCGCTGAAACAGTAGAAATGGTCGCGGCGGTAGTCGAAGGTTGTTGTGCAGGCACCAGAAGTACCGTCAAGATAAGCCCCAGCGCACTCCGGCCACTCGCTGAAAACCCTGTCGTAAAACTCGAACACGGCGTCCGACTCGGTTTTTCGCCCCTCGGGATTCACCTGGTCAGGATTGACCAGCACGGTGAAGCGTATCCAGTTGATGGGCTGAGGCGGCGGCACATCAGCCCCGCCCCAGGTATCGGCAAACCACCGCGGCCGGTCTTGCTCATCGTATACAGCATTGTCGCGCAGGAATATCGCCTTGGGCGGCGGACCAGCGCTTTCGAAACTCGGATTCCTGGCCAGGTTCCGGCCATGCTCCGCCGGCGTCGTGACCGATACATCGTCGAACCAGGCGGTGCCCGTGTAGTCGCCGCGGAATAACAGATACAGGTTGATGGCCTGGATAGGCGCCTGACCGCCAACCGTAAGCTTTAGCTCCTGCCAGTCGTGCGTGCCGACGTCTGCGGGTGCCACCTTGCCGAAATCGTAGGTCCCATCGGCCAGCAGGATATCGAGCCACAGCCCGAAGTCAGGGCTCACCGTCCCGGTGACGCTCTGGGCCTTAGTCCACACCGAAACCGTTACGGCCTCAGGCTGCTTCTGGCCGAGAGGTATAATCTGCCGGGCAGCCAGGTTCTGGCCAGGCGCGCCCGCTGTGAATCTGAGGCTTCGGGAGCCAGTGCGGGCGACCTGTGTATCAGCCTGGGCGCCGCCAAGGTCTTCCCAATCGTCCAGGCGCGGCATTTCTTCCCAGCGCTTCAGCCGCTCCACCATTTCCTGGTAGTTCTTGGGTACTCCCCATTCCACCGGCAGCGGAATAATCAAGTCGCCGGCGCAACTGTAGGGGAAAGTCCCAAGGCCACGGGCAAGGTCAGCGGTAGGCGGCGGGCCACCTTCGTTGTAGGCATAATGCTGGGGGTTAGGAAGGCTCTCTGTCGGGCTGGCGAAAAGCCATAAGCCAGCCAGCTTGGCACGCCAGTCGAACTTCTGCGGATGAGAGCGGTAATAGCGGTCAAGAGCCGATCGGAAGCCCCAGCCAGGCTCCACGCGGTAAATCTCTAAGCGAAAAGGCGCACGCATGCGATATTCGGGCCGGGCAAGCGGCGTGAAGCCGAAAAACCAGTTCACCACTACCACCTTGGTGACGGGGTCATAGGAGCAGAGGGCAGGCTGAGTTGGGTCAGGAGCAAGAGCCACGGCAACGCCCAGCTTCCCGGCCGGGTCGGTCACGCAAGCTACGGGATAAACGGACTGCACGTATTCCTCCCCGGGCCGGATTGGGCGGACGCGGCTCATATTATCCCAAAACAGCCAGCCCTCGTCGCCGACGGGCAGCCGGGCTTGGAGCATGCAGACGGTCTCCTCTTCGCCGGCAGCCGTGACCGCGCCCGAAAGCACAAGCCGGTCCCGCTCGCGGGTGATGTCTGCCTGTAAATCGAACTTGCCTTCACGTGGTGGCCCACCCGTCCGCGGGTCTATCAGCATGATGCCTCCTTCGCCCCTGGACAATACGCGGCCATCCAGGGACACCGGGCCAATTCTGTGCGGCAACTCAGCGCGCAGAGCCAGCCCGTCGCCAGTCGAAAATTCTGCGCTGACGGCCTCCGCCACCAGACCCGCAAGAACCCAGCAAAGGAGTAAGCCCCGCACGTATGTATCAACCTCCTTTCGTGCCGTCATCCCAGCGACTCGAAAGGTGAAAGCGCCGGGCAGTATTTTTCTGCAGGAAACCTGTGAAAAGGCTTCTCCCACGGCCTCCCTTTCTCAGCAGGGGTCCCCTTTAGGCAAAAAGCAGGGTTTGCCCTGCCCCCCGTAAATCCTCCCGTTGCTTCCTCCACGCGCACCTTGTGCCGCGCCGCAGGCGGCCAGCCTGCAGTTCTTCGGTCCGGTCCGCAGCTCTCAGGCAAACCACAAAAGATACCTTCGGGCCACTTCCTCGCTGAAGGCGCCCACAAGTCCCCAGATGCCGCCAGCGATGAGGAAGTGGCCCAGCGCCAGGCCCAGGAACAGCGGCGTAAGCTGGCGATACGTATGGGCACCGCCTACCCGGAGAATCACCGACTTGAAAAGCCATGCCAGGAATACTGGAAACCAGATAGGCTGGCCGAAAATGCCCGCAATGGCCAGGCCTAAGTGATTCAGGGGAAAGCGCAAGAAAATGGCCCTCAGCCAGACCATTCCTATCGTCAAAGCAAAGCCCACCGCCCGCGCGATGTTGGTGTTCATCTCAATTGGACAACGATTATTCACGCGCGTGTCAAGGTGCTGATATGACCAGACTGCCTGAAGAGTACGGAAGCCGCCGTCGGTGGTGCCGCCGTCGAGAACGTTCCAGCCGTAGTCATAAGCAGCGTGGAGATGAATACCCCAGGCCAGGGCCAGGCCAAGAGCAAGCCCCAGAGTAAGAGTGGCGAGGACGTGGGCGCGCCGAATACCGGCCCGCTCGCCGATACGAATCCCTTCCATCTCGTACGCACCAAGCTGCGGGAAGGTCATCCGCACCAGGACCTGCAAGAGCGCAAAAGCCGTCTCCGAGCGCACCTGAGCTTTCGAGAGGCGGCCGCTGGTCGGCGTAAGGGCCTGGATGGTCGCGAAAATGTCCTCGCGCGGTACGATGTAGGTTATCGGCAGGCCCGTCTGACAACGGATGCGGACGTAAACCAGGCAACAAGCGTAGATGAGTAGCATATAGGCAGCTGCACGGCCTGGGCTGACGCCCACTGCCACCATGAAGCCCGTCAGGGCGGCCATTCCAGCCAGCACGCCCCAGAAGGATAGGCCCAGCGGCAAGGCCTCCTCGCGGTCGTCCAGAGATGTCCCGGCGCCTCCAAATGCTCTCACTACCACCCGCGCCAGATGTCTCCGGGCCGCAAACACCAGGCAGCACGCCAGCGCCAAATACCCGCCCATCGCCTGTGCATACTGGAAGGGGAAGCCGGGTACTGAATATCCCATAAGCTCAGCGCCGAAGTTCTCGAACCGGAAAGCAAGATAGAAGACCCATATCGAGAACAGCACGTCCAGGGGCACAAGGTAGCCCAGACCGACGACTTCCGGGCGGAAGGTCATGGTCATCGGCTGGAGAGCCGTCCAGGGCCGCTCGCTCAGCAGGCGGTCGAAGTCGTATTGCTGACCGACAGCCGGTACGCTGGGCAGGAAAGCGTGAGCGATGTTGGAGCCGTTGTAAACAGCAGCGAGTGCGACACCTGCCCAAAACAGGGGGATCCTGAGCAGAGGACGGTCCTGGGGCCGCTCCGGTGGGTCAGGCGCGAGGCCCAGGGCAAACTCGGCCAAAGGAAAGGTCAGCCGCTCCCCCTCTGCCCACGGACGACGAAACAACGCCGCCAGACACAGCAGCGAAAGGGTGAAGAGCATGAAGATGCCGCTCCAGACAAAAAGCGCGGGCGCCCAGGCTCGCCAGGGAATGTCACCGTGCTCGGCGCCCTCGTAGAAGCCCCGGATTACCTCCTCCTCGCGCGGAGCCACCCAGCGCGGCAGAAGCTCGGCATAAACGGCGAAATTATTGTCCGGCCCAGCGAAATATCTCACTGCCGTAAGACTCGACAGAAGCTGGCGGACGCCATTGGCGTCAATGGTGACGAAGGTTGTGGTGAGGGCCACGTAGACGAGCAAGGCTTCGCGCCGCCACCGCCCACCGGACGTGAGACCGCGCAAAACGTAGCCGGCAACGGTGAGCAACACCAGCGCTGTCAAAGCCGGCACCGGCGGCGTCCCTTCACCGACCAGGATCGTGAACGCCAGAAGGGAAGCCTTTCGAATCCAGAGCGCCCCAACGACGGCAAAGAGCAGCGTCAGGGCAATAGAGCGCACGGATAGGCCAGGCTGCTGCGGGTCAGCACCCATTCTCCAATCCTGATGGGGCTTCCCTGAGGCTAGATGGCTACCTGCTCCGCACTGGCCAGCCGTCGACAAGAACGTCCACTCCTCTATTCAGCAGCCACCAACACGAAGTCGTGGTCCGTCAGCCCAAGGTCTACAGGTCTGCCGCGCTCGAAGGGGACAGTCCACTGCCGTCCGTTATCCAGGTCGTACACTTCCAGCCGTGACGTGCGCAATGGCAGGTGGATGGATACCCTCACGTCAACAGGCCGCCGCGCTCGCGTCCAGCCCATCTTGGGGTCTTCCTGAATGGGCACGATTCCCGCAACGTTCCGCAAATAGCACACAAACGCATCTCCATCTTCACAGACCAGGTACTGCGCCTCCAGGCCATCCGGCAGCGCAATCTGGGCTGGCAGCGAAGCGACGGCCTCAATGTCCGAAAGCTTCACTATTCGCGCGCCAGCACGGCTACGTCCAGTAAAAGCAAAACCGAAATCCACGCCGCGCCGCATGCATGCCCTCGCCGCCAAGCCCATAGCCCAATACATCTCCGCTCCTTCCGGCGACTGGAAGAAACGGTCGTCAGTTAGCGGGTGAGAGACGTCGAAAACCGACCTTGGGGCCGCCCAGCGATGGCGCAAGAGGCCTACCCGGTCGGCGATGACCCGCGCAAGCCGAAATTCACTGATTGGCTCGTGGATGGTATTCCAGAAGAAACAGCCGATGTTGCCGCTGAGCAGTTGCGCCCAGATACAGTCGCGGGCGCCGAGATGACGGGCCTCGGGCGTCGCCTTATACCACTCGTCTCCGAAAGCTTCTCCAGAAAAAGCGGGCTTGCCCAGCCGTGCGTAGCGGGCGGTTACGGCCACGGTGACGCCATAGTCCACTTCGGGCGACGTGGTGGCTGCGGCTGGATAGACGTGGTAGGTGTAGAAATCAATGCTGGTTTTCTCGGCCCAGGTGAGGGGGTCGGCCGACAATAGCCCACCGCCGAGGTGACTGACACAAATCGGCGTGCTCGGGTCCAGGGCCCGAATAAGTCGAATCTGGGCCTCTGTCCACTCGAAAAACCCATTGGGCTGCTCGTTTTCTATCTCATAAGCAAAAATGTCCGGATTGCCGCGCAGGCGCGGAATCAAATCCCGAAGGTAGTCGGCCTGGCACGCCAGGACATCCGGGTCGGTCATCGGCGCATCTGTACTCTCAAGCATCCGCTTCCCCACCAGGAAGCGCGCACGATGTGGCGGCAGGGAGGCAAGCTCCTCGGCCGTGTAGTATGGCAGCACGCACTTTTCCATGACTTCCGGGTCGAAGTAAGCCGCGTAGGT
>JANZZA010000040.1 GCA_026419655.1 Armatimonadota bacterium
GCTGACAACGCGCAGGTCGCTGGCGTAGCCGACGACCTTTATACCGCAGGAGCCAGCGGCCTCGTTGCTGAAGGTACAGCCCTGGAAGAGGAATTCCGTGTTCGATCCGCCGCCGGTGCTCTCGCAGTAGGGGCTTTTCAGACCTCGCACGTTGTCAGGCGAGATGAGCACGCAGGCCTCGCCCTCGGTCATCCCTTCCACGTCGGCGTTGTACCATTTCTTGAGCTGGTTGGTGATGTTGCAGTTGTCAAAGCGGCAGCACTCGGCCCCGGTCATATAAACGCAGGCTATGGGGAAGCACCCTCCGAAATAGACGTTGCGAAACTCGCCGCAGGAGCCGTGCTGGCCGGGCGGAGTACGGGCCAGGAGCACGCCGACGTTGGCGCTGCGGTTGAAAATCATCAGGTCCGACACGGACCAGTAGGAATTACCGGTAAAGTCAATGCCTGGCTGGCCATTTGTCTCCAGCACGAGGACAGTGGCCAGCTTGCCCGCGCCGCGGAGGTTAACAGCGAACTGAGGGAACTTGTGGCGGGCGAAAGATAGGTTCAGCGTCTCGCGAATAACATACCGGCCCGGCGGTATTACGATGGTACCGCCTTGTTGCGGAAGCGCGGCCACGGCCTGATCGAGGCTTTCATAATCGGCGGCGTTGACCCAGGCTTCGGCAGCTAAAGCCAGTCCGGCGCCATGAAAAGACGCGGCGCCCAGCAAGCTGATAGCAAGAGTGCAGACACCTGGTCGCATTAGCTCCTGCCCCCCACAAGATAAGGCTGCAGCGCTGGGTCATTATAGCTGGTGGGGAAAGCGGTCAGAAGGGCGTGGAACTTCAGCACAGTGTTTTTCGTTTATGCGCATAGGCGTATATGAGTACATACTCGCTCCGCCAGCAAGTGCTGCTCCTCCAGGCGGTCGCCGACCCAAACCGCCTGAGGATACTTGGCTGCTTATTTGTGCGGCCGGCTTGCGTGTGCGAGCTGGTTCAGGCAACTGGGTTGCCGCAGTCGCGCATATCGCGCCATCTGCAGGTCCTGCGTAATGCCGGGCTTGTCCAGGACAGGCGTGAGGCGCAATGGGTCGAGTATTCAGTTGTCTCAGCTCCCGAGGGCAGCCCACAAGCCACTATTCTGCGCCTGGTGGAGCAACTGCTTGCCGGCGATGCTGTCGTGCAGGCCGACCGGGAAAGGCTTGCTACGGCGGTTCGTGGGCGCGGGCAACCGAGCGATGAGGGCACGCCCGCTCCCGAAAGCCAAGCCTGGCCCAGTTCGGTAAGTAAACGGGAGAAGGAAGTTTGAGAAGGTGGTCCGGGGGGACAACTGTTGGCGAGGAAGACTGTTGCAGGAGTGGCTTTCTTGGGTTCCAGATTCACCCGCAGGTGAAAGGTGGCGCGCACTGCAGTGTACACTTTCTTCACTCTGGATAGGGCGGCAACAGCTTTTGCAGGAGCCCGAAAGGCCCGCCCCCACGGATAGCTTTCAGCAGCGGAAATCCACGTCGGTCCAGGCCGCCCTGGACGAAAACCCTGAAAAGGCCCAACAGTTGCCCTTGTCGAGAAGGTGAAAGCATGAGTAATCGAGCATGGCTTGCGGTAGCCGTACTGGTGGCCATTTTCGTGGTAATTGTGGTTTACGAGTGGTCGGGAGCCTGGC
>JANZZA010000048.1 GCA_026419655.1 Armatimonadota bacterium
GTTTCGCCGAAGCTGGAAGTTTGGTAATCTTTTCTCGTCCCGGCGCGGCAGGTGGTTAAGGCGTGTCTCAGCTGAAATCCGGTGCTCTTACGCCTGACCAGGTGGTGCTGCTCTTCAAGGAGATGCGTCCCAACACGGACGTGGGGCTGCGCAATCGTGCGCTGGTAGCGCTTATCCTCGGCACCGGCCTGCGGATAAGCGACGTTCTCGACCTCCCAGCCAGTAGTTTCCACCTCGCCGATGGCTACCTCACAGTGCCCCACAGGAGCGGCACGACCAGGAAGCTCCAGCTTCCTTCCTTCTGCGTGCCACCGCTGAAAGCCTGGGCTCAGCGCTTGCGGGAGCTTGGCTTCCAGGAAGGCACGCCTTTCTTTGCTCCCTTGCGGAAAGGCCCCCATGGCCGGAGAAAACAGCTCTCCACCCCCTTGGACGCATGGAGCATCCAGCAGTATCTGCGCAGGGTCGGCAAGCGGGCAGGTATACCTATCAAGGTCACTCCCCACGTGCTTCGGGCTACCTTTGCCGTCTGGAAACTGCACGGCGGTTGCTCGCAAAAGGACCTGCAGCAACTGCTCGGCTGCCGCAGCCCTGTGACCGTCCGCAAATATGAGGCTTTGGCCAAAGAGCGGGAATTCAGCCCCCAAGACTGGGGCGCAGCCCATACAAAGATCCGGGAACTGCAGCCCGCCCATTGGCCCAGGCAGGAGACAAGAATCACTGACGTCGGCCAGAAACGGTGGGTGGGGCTTACGAAGAGCTGGTTCAGGTGTGCCGACAGGCGACGCGATGGTCCTCCACAGGGGTACCAGCATTGGGCGCCTTTCCCATGTAGCTTCGTCGTGCGGCTCATCCACATCTTCACCAGGGCAGGAGAGAAGGTGCTCGATCCCTTTGCCGGTTCCGGGACGACCCTCGTTGGTGCTGCTATGACCGGCCGCATCGGAATAGGGCTGGAAATTGACGAGAGATACGCCTGCGGTGCTCTCCTCTGGCTCGACCGCGTCCTCAAAAGCTCCCGAGTGAAGCACTATCCCCAGCTTTACCTGCACGATGCCCGCCGCCTCGATGAGCTTGACCTGCCCCAGATTGACTTCTGCCTTACTTCACCGCCCTATTGGGGCATAACCGAAGGCTCTGTGCGGCGCAGTAAGCCTCCGGTCCGTGACGACCGGGCAATTGAGGACCTTCCGGACACGAGCCGCTCGGGACAGTCCGGGAGTACGCAGCCTGATGCTTCTGTGTTTTCTGTGAAAGCGACAGGGGAAGACCTTTCACGCCTGTGGGAGCTAGTGCCAGGAGTGGATCTGGTCCGGCACTGCTTGTTGAGCGAATCTGTGCTGCCAGCGACCCCACGTATACCCCCCTCCCATCTGCCTTCCAGCCCACGCGAAGCCCCTGACCCTGAGCAAGTTCGTCTTCTGGCCGAAGACCTGTCTTGCGAACCACGAGGGTGGCCCATCGCCGACAGCGGCGAGGAGTCCTCGGACCATCCCAGGGCACTTCTCACGGCTCCCGAAGGCCATCCCCTCGACCTGGCCCTCATACCCGACTACGACCAATACCTGGAGGAGCTTCACGGCATTTTCGCTAAAGTCCACGCCCTGCTAAAGCCAGGCGGATACGTGGTCCTTGTGGTGAGGAACCTTTACCGCTCCGCCACCCTGGCATCACGGCGCGGAGACAGCACGGAGCCTGACGAAGTCATTCCCCTTGCCTGGGACGTCCCCCGGCGACTGTCAGACCTTTTCCACCTGCGCCACGAGATGGTCTGGTGCAAAGACAGGCGCCGGTTGCCCTCATTGGGCTGGCCAACGCGCTACATGGCCACTCCACTCCACGACTACTGCATAGTTATGCAGAAGCCCGCGGAAGCCTAGCCGCAACTCCCGGCTTGGCGGGGCACTTTCCTCCCACACGTCCTTAGGCCCGGAAGCAAAAGTACCCGAATTCGTCCCCAGGGACTGTATAGTGTGGGCACTTCCACAACACGGTACTTCGGCCACGCAGCCTCCTTGGCCATGTGAGCAACGCCACAACAGAGCTCGCCGATACGGGGCTCCGCCTAGCTGACCGGAGCAGGGGCACTGCAAAGTGGACGACGGGCTGCTGGGCGTAGCAAAGCCCGCGGACGCCTGAGCCTCGCGTCGCCACACCACAGCCCCTCCCGCGCTTGTGCCCGCCCCCAGACTACCCATGGCTCTAGTGGCGAGAAAAGGCGCGGTGAGCCGTGCTTCACCTTCCCTTTTGCTCTCGCCACGTCCTGGCTGAACTGCACAAGGATCTATCTTCTAGCGGCGTCATTTGGAGGACTTACTTCTCTCTTTCACTAGGCTCCACTAGCCTATGCAATCCATCACAAAAGCCAACAGGCTTGAGCGCGATACCCGCAGATAGTTAGGCAAAAGTGACGCTACGCCCCTTGCTATGCTCCTTCAATGCCATCATTGGTGCAAAGTAGGGCAAAATTCTTAAACATCGTAAGTAAAATTCTATCCACAAATAGTGAACGAATTACATTATAATATACAAAGAATTAACTATATGCCTTAATAAGTCCAACATGCATAATCTAGACTTACAACTAGCAAATTATTACCCTCTGACCGTGCGCCGGGCCGACCCCTTAATAGGAACGGCACTGCGACGAGCCTGTGCGCGCCGCCGCCCCCTAAGGGCACACCGCACCGCGCCCCAACTGCCGAAGCTACCTTCGGCCGACCGGGGTGGGGCGATGGGAAACCGAGCCCTTTGGGCCATTACCTTCCGGCGCCGTCGCGGCAGCAACCAAAAGGAGGGTTGAAAAATGAACGAGAAGAACGAGAAGACAGAACCCATTTGGCTTTTAGGCTCTACCCGTGAGAACAGCTCAATCCTGGGAGGCGCCCCTTACCACCAGACCTTTGCGCTTCCCTGGGACCTGCTCGCCTCTGAAGACTCCTGGGCTCCCGTACCTGCTCTGTGCCATATCACGACGCCCGAGTGGCTCCTCTACCACGACCGATGGGGCGGTCTATGGTACTTTGGCGTCCCCTGTGGCGGCATAGTCGAGCGCAAAACCCATGGCATCTACGTCACCAGGCGCTTCTTATCACGCGACCAAGCTCCTCTCGACGACGCCGCCCGCCGCCGCATCCTTTCCACCTGGCTCTTTGCTGCCTTGGAGGCATTCTCTGACCCGCCCATTGACACGGACCTGGCCTGCCAAGCCCAAACCGTGATCTCCGTGACCCTCTCCCAACTCATCTGGCGAAAGCAAGAGGAAAACCAGTATCTGGACCTGCGCAACGCCCTGGCGGCCGAATGGACGAGACTACATGGCCCCGACACCGCAAATGCCTCCCCCAACCCTTTGTGGCCCCTGGCGGACGTCCCTGAGCGGTCACTCTTTGCAGCCAGGCTCGTTCTCGAACTGTTCATGGACCTCCTCCCGCCTCATCCCACTCGTCCTTACGAAATGGCCGTCCGAATTGCACTGCTGGACAGGCTCGCCAGAGAAGACGCACCAGCCTGTACACTTTCAGAGTCCCTTCGCTACTACATTGGCGCCTACGCTCGACCAGTAATCAATGCGGCTAAGGCCTGGGCAGAGCGCGCCGCTTCCCTATCCCAGCCCAACACCTTTGCAGACGCCGAAGCAAACCCTTTCGCACGCCTGTTTCCCAACAGATTGGAGACAAACCACCCGCCCACTGTCCACGATGAAACCGAAGACCTCCCACCCGACGAGTTCTTCGAACAACTCTTCAGCAGAAGGCCCGAAAAGGCGCAGGCCTGCCCAGAGATTCCACCCCCAAAGTTGCCACCACTAAAAGCCCACGACCACCCGCCCGGGGCGGGACAGCCCGACGACCACCAGCCGGGGAGCAGCCCGCACACACCCGACCCCTTCCAGAGGGACGCTGACTTGCGGCACCCGCCCGCTCCTAAGCCTCCGTCCCCCGACTCGCCCGAGCAGCCAGACTAGCCAGTGAGGGAGAAAAATGAAGCTCAACAAAACCACAAAAAAATCCTTCTCTTCACACCTGCAGGCATCTTCACCCTGCTTGCCCCTGCGGCAGTCCTACTGTCGCTCCGCCAGAGCCTTAACCATGCCTACCCTTCCCAGCGCCCACCTTAGACCCCTTCTGCCCGCACGCCCTACCTGCTTTCTCAGCCACCGTCTGCCGCGCTCCAACTGCGTCCGACGAACCAGACAACGAAGCGACGGCGCCGAGCCCGCACCCTCTCCACAGCAACCCATGCCGCCCGCCAAGGCCGCCGGTAGTTGACAAGCACACAAACAGCAAAAGGAGGTGAATACCCGTGGGATGCTTGCTTCTCTGGAGAACCTTCGTCGGGCTAACTATAACTCTAACTCTCCTCGCAACGGGGCACCCTTTCCTTGCCCTTCTGGCCCTCCTTGCCACGCTGCGCTGGATAGCCACTGGACTCGTCGGCTGGTGAGACACCCCAGCCAAGCGGCAGGATCCACCTGCCGACTGTGCTTAGCCCGAACCAGCCCGCGAGGGTCAGACACCTTCGCCGGGCGCTCAGCGAACACCGCGTGACAAAACCTGAAAGGAGGTGAATGCATCATGCGGTCAAACGATGGATGGCCAGTTAACACACTAACCCAAGAGCTTGTCAGAGACACAGCTTACGGCTGTCTTTTTCTCTGGGGCATCTGGCTCATTTTTGCCGCCATTGTGGCCTACTGTGACACCATCTGGTTCAAAGAAACGATGGCAGACGACCACATGGTCATTGCCCACTGGCTCCAGTGGCCTACCCCCTCTGGCCTCACCGTCCGCCAGCGTTTCTACCAGCTATTCGCCTACTACTGGCACAAACCAAAGATGATTAACGCAAAACGTTTCAGCCAGGGAGCACTACAGAGCGACGCCCTGTCAATCGTGCCCCCATCTACAAGCGCTATCAACTACGACATCTATCCAGCCCCGGTCGCTTGCCTGGAACTCAGATTGTGGGACGTAGAGGCCGACGTGGACCCCGATGCTGATCGGGCCGAACAAATAATCTTCTCCGTTTCCTATGACCCGCAAACCCTCCTTCCCATCGCCGACCCCACCTACTGGGGCGCCGTCCAGTACGCCTACTACATCTGGCCCTACAGGAAGATCGCACCCTTCCCGCTCTTGCAAAAGATTGACTACCAGCTCAACGAGCACAAAGCCCGCTGGCTTATCAACTTCTACCATGGCGGGGCCCCATACGACTCCGTGCCCGTCCCTCCGGACCCGGGCGACCAGCTCGCCAACTACAGGAAGCCTAGGCGCTGAGTCGCCGCTGACCGATGAGGTTTCCGAAGGCTCCCAAAAAGGAGGTGAAACCAATGTCCGCTTGCTCACTGGGCTCCTTCTTGGAAAGCGCCTGCACACTACTGTCGTTCCTGGCGGTGGCAAACGTAGTCGAGTGGATTCTGGAGAAAACTGGAAGCCATTTCCTTTCCGGCTTCGTGGGAATGGCCATCTTCCCGATCGTGTACGCCTTCCTTTACTACACGTTTTTCCTCGGCGACATCTGCGCAAAGAGCTAACCATGACACCAGAAAAGTGCCGTCAACTTTTTCTCAAGGAGTGGTGGGGCGCCGCCCGTGGTCCAGGGCATCCAGGTGCATCTCATCGGATTAACGCCGCAGCGCCGCACATATCCAGCACTGCTGGGGCCTATCAGGCTCCTGGCGCTTCAGACCTGACGCCCGTCACTGATACCGCCTGCCGCCTGATGGTATCGTCCGTTCTGGCCTGCAGTTCTTCCACAAATTGCCACAAAGCAGCCGGGTGGCTGCGCAGAGGCAGGAAGAGTTTCAGACCACGCACTATGCGACAAACCTTTTCCGGGTTTTTCTTCGGAGACTGTTGCAAAACTCGCCTGGACGCGGCTTCCAGCCCGTCAAAGGCACACACTTACGCCGGCAACTTGTACTCCGCAGATGCGGCTCGCCCGCGAAAACAAGGTCTTGCAACAGTCACCTTCGAGAAAACGGGCTGCGCTTTCCTTCGACGCGTAGCCCCGGGATCACAGAGCACGCTGACAAAGCATAACAACCCTCGCAGCCCGCCGTGATACCAAACCCTGAAAAACGCCTGCACTTAGCCACTTCTGGCTACCTGGTGGCTAAGCCCCAACCATCCCATATGAGGAGGTGAAATGATGGAAAAGCATCACAACAGTGAACGGCTTCTCAACGCGCCAGAATCAGGGGCTTCCCGGCAAAAACCCTGCCCGCTACCTTTTGGGCACGGCTTCCGGTTCATTGCCGGCAAGCTCTCCAGAGTACAGCACCACATGCACAGTGGCGAGCCTTACGCCTTCTTCCCTCTCCCCCCTGCCCCCAGCCGCCGCCAAGCCCGGCGCCTCAGAAACGCGCTACAGCAGGCCATCAAGGCCCTCGCCCGCTCGCCGCTGCTGCTGAAGGCCGCCTGGGACTACCCCGGCGGCACCATAACTCGCGACGTCCTCTTCGCACGCAACATCCAGTCTTCTGACGCCATCACTGCTGCCAGAAATGCTAACATCTCCGTCATCCTTACCGGCCAGTCTCTCACCGCCTGCCTTGTCGCGATACCTTCTAACGACCAGCCTCCGGAGACCTGTCACCTCTCCCGCTCGATCATCCTCGGCGAGCCAGAACCCGAGCCTGCAGAGGAGTCGCTGCTGCGGCACTACCGCGGCCGTCCTGAGAGGAGCTTCCGCGTCATGGCCATGGTTGAACGCGGCCTCCCCCGCCCCGAAGATCCCATGCTCCGCTATCGCCGCGGCTTTCGGGCCCTGTCTCTGGCTGAGCAGGAGCTCCTCGCCCAGTCCCAACAAGAACCTCCCACCGCTGACTCCGCGCACACCAGTCCCCTGCGCCGTCTCCGTCGCCGCCGCCAGGAAAGTCCTGCTTCTCCTGGCACCCGCAACTCCCTCCCCAACGTGTTTCTGCTCCCAACCCGCACAGACGTGCCGGCAAGCTCTGAGTCCTTATTTATCCAGCTCTTCGAATTTCTGGTCACGTCTGACCGCCTGATTAAGGCACAAAAGCGAAATCCTGCAATCCATGAAAACCAAAAGGGGGTGAATCAAAGAGCCATGCGTGAGCAATACCTTACAGACGGAATTGGCCGGGTCTTTCCTGCGCTCCTGAAACGCATCGTCACGTCGGAGTGCTATGCCATAATCCCGGCCATCGTCCCCGGAGACAAAAATGAAGGGGAAAAGGAAGTAATGCAAAACCTGCGCCTTGCCGTTTTACGCCTGCACCAGCCTTTCATCCAGGTCCCCCACCTGCAGGTCGGCCCGGAGCAAAAGCAGGCACCTGCCTTCCTCGTCGTGGGCTTGCAACCCGAAAAGGCCATGGACATCGCCTGTGACTACAACCAGCAATGGGTCTTCCTCGGGCAGGGACCTCGCGCCGAGGCATGGTTCATTGACCCCGGCGGCCTCCCCCATTGCACCCGTGTCTGCGACATCGCCGACCTCCTGCCCCTCCCTGACCTCTCCAGTGTCTCACCTGTCACCATTGACTTCGGCGATCCCTCTGACCGGGCCATCCATTACCTGGTTCTTGACTGCCCTGACCACCCCATCTTCTCGCGCGAGGAACTCTGGTACGCCCAGAGAGTCTGGCACCGCTTCGGCCACCTCATGACCGCCTACTGCCACTTCCCCCGCACCCTCCTGCTCCCCTTCCTGGCCTACGGCTACTCTACCACCTTGCCTCTCACGCCGCTCAACTTTTTCGCCTTCTATCCTCACAACACCCCTACAAACTTCGGCCATCTGCTCGCCTACTGGATGCCCTTTGTTGCATGCCTGGCGCCAGCCCCCGACTCCACAGAGGCCGACTGGACTTTCTCTCCGCCCAACAAGTTCGTCCGCAAAGTACGCATGCCAGCTTAGCCCGGCTCCGCCCACGGCGCCAGCCATGGCCCATTACCGGCCGCCTGCCCTACAGCATTCTGGCGCAGCCGATGGACGGCCTGAGCATGGGCAGTTGCAGCCCGGAGGCGTAACCAATGCACCACACCGACTGCAGGAAAAAACTAAATCGCTCCAGCATGTCCGCAGCGAAAAACGGTTTGCGGACAGGCCCGGCATCAGCTCAGGGCCGGGCAAAGATGCCCACTGGTGCCGCCCTTGGCGAGCAGCGTCCGGTCGGGTTGACGGTCACGTCGGCCCAAAGGCAGGCGGACCCGACCCAGCTGGCCCTCCCGATCAGGGCACCACCCCGTGTCCCCACCACAGCCCCAGGCTGGTCAGCAACCGCACGAAGCCATCCTAGCAACCAGCCCTGGGCCGCTTACAGCCATACCAGCAAGCAATTTCCAGAAGTACCCCGGCGCCACCCATGGCTATCGTCAGGGGCTGCCGGACGCAAACCAAAAACTAAAAAAGGAGAGTGATGACACCATGCAATTTCATGCCGTTAGCTTCTTTGCAGGAGCAGTTCTGGCTGCCCTTTTGGCAGCTTTCGTCGTGCGAAAGCACTTCGCGGCCACCATCGAGCGGCTGCAACGAGAGAAAACCCAGGCTTTGGCGCAGGCAGAGCGCGAGAAATTGCAGGCGGAAAGCCAGTTGCGGCAGGACCTGGCAGCCCTCCAGGCCAGTCTGGAGGCTCAGCAGAAGGGGGCCGAGGAGCGGCTGCAGGCGGCCCAGCAGGCCCTGGCCAACCTGGAAGACCAGCTCCAGGCCGAGCGCGACCGGGCCCACTCGGCTGGCAAGGCCCTGGCGGCCGCCGAAGAACAGCTCAGCAGCCTCCAGCAGCGTCTCGAAGAGCAAAGGACCTTCCTCGAACAGGCCCAGCAGCAACTGAGAGACAGTTTCGCAGCCATGGCTGCCGACACGCTCCATCAGGCCGCCAACGCCTTCCGCGACCAGGCCAGAGAGACCCTGGCCGGCCTGTTCCAGACTGCCGACCAGAATCTGGCAGACAGACATCGCGCCCTCGATGAGCTGCTGAAACCGCTTTCGCAAGCCATCGAGGCATACAGGCAAGAAGTCGGCCAGATGGACCGGGCCCGCCAGCAAGCCGAAGCCGGCCTGCGAGAAGCCCTGACGAACGTCGTGAGCGCCGAAGAGGCTCTAAAACAGGAAGCACAAAAACTTCGTGCTGCCCTCTCGCAGCCCCAGATGCGTGGGCGGTGGGGTGAAATTCAGTTGCGCAGACTCGTCGAGCACGCAGGAATGGTCGAGCACTGTGACTTCGACGCACAGGTCCAGGTCAAGACCGACGACGGACGCCTCCGACCCGACCTGGTTGTTCACCTGCCTGGCGACCCGCCACGCAAAATCCCTGTCGACGCCAAGGTACCCCTTGACGATTACCTGCGCGCCCTTGACGACTCGCTCGACGAAAACGCACGCACCGCGGCATTGCAGGCTCACGCGAAAGCCGTTAGAAAACACATAGACAACCTCGCCAGCAAGGAGTATCAGCAGTCCCTTGGCACCGCTTGCGACTTCGTCGTCATGTACCTGCCGCTCGAGCCCCTCTACATCGCAGCGGCCCAAGCCGACCCCACTCTCGTCGAATACGCCGTGCAGAAACGTGTCCTGCTGGCCACTCCTTTCACCTTTTTCGGACTGCTCAGCGCCGCAGCCGCGGCCTGGAAGCAACAGACCATTCTCGAAAACGCCGAACATATCGCTAAGGCCAGCCAGGACTTGTTCGAGCGCATGCACACATTCGTGGGGCATCTGCGCGAAATCGGCCAGGGCCTCAAAAAAACCTGCGACGCCTTCGACAAGGCAACCCGGTCGTGGAATTCGAGGGTGGTCCCCGCAGGCCGGCGGGTCGTCGCCCTGGGTGGTGCCCCAAAAGGCAAGGAAATGCCCGAAATTGACCAGCTCAAGGCCCCTGTGGACAGCTCGCCTCACATAGTGGGCTACACCGGCGAAGCATCCGACGACAATGTACCGGCACTACTATCAGCCGCTGAGCCCGAGGAAAACGATGAAACAACTGCGCAGGCCGCCGACGCCACTCAGCTAGACACGAGCGAGCCCCTGACGCAGTAAAACTCGGTGATCCTGAGACCAGGCCCACCTTAGCGGCCGAGTACCTGCGCTGCCGCGAACGCCTGCCATAAACTGGCAGACCTTCGCAAGCGCGCCTCAGTTACCACTGGCCGGGCCAGCAGGCGGGCGCCCGGGCTCCCCACCCGGGTGCCCGCTCCCCCTCCCCCTCCTCATCACAACCACCCCGCGACACAGAACCTCTCCGCCCTACCCAGCCTGTCCTCAGAGCCTCTTGGTCATGCCCTCAGCAGTCGCTGCCCTGCTCTACGTGGACCAGGAACACCCGTCGCGCTGGCCAGCCCTGGCAGCACTAATCTCACAT
>JANZZA010000058.1 GCA_026419655.1 Armatimonadota bacterium
GGAAACTACAGCAAAGGAGGCAGCAAGTAATGCGGAACGAGGTAGGGACAATTATACGCTACGCCCGGCGGTTTTGTGGAGGGGTGCGGGTTACTCAAGTAGACAACTTTGTGCGTTTGTGCACTGCCCTGTGGCTCACCCGTAGCCTGGTGCTCTCCCAGCTTGCCCTGGTGATGGAGGGGCCTAAGCGGCACGCCCATCGCCTCAAGAGGCTTTTCAGGTTTCTTTCTAACCCTCGATTTCCCGCCCAGCAGGTTATGGACCGCCTGGCCATGCATAACCTGGCAGCGGCACTGCAGGTCGGGGCACGCAAGATAGTGCTCTTCGACGTCACCCATTTGACCGAGAACCTGGCGGTCCTGGCTGCTGCCATCGCCCTGCGCGGCCGAGCCGTCCCTCTTGCTCTTTGGGCCTACGATCCCCAACAGCTCCAGCGCTCCCTCAATACTGTCACCCACGAGCTATTAGCCCATCTTAGAGCCCAGCTAGGGCCTTTCATCGCCGTGGCAGACCGCGGTTTCGGCCACGCCTGGCCCGTCCGTGCCTGCCGCCAGCTCGGCGTGGATTTCGTCCTGCGCATACGCGGTAACGTAATCATTACTGCTGCCGGCAGGACCGCCCCAGCTAAAGACTTCACCCCCCGTCGCGGGACCGCCTTTTACCCAAACGCCCGCTACGGCCTTCACCACCGCCTCCAAGTCAACTTCGTCGCCGTCGCAGCCCAAGACCCCTGGCTGTTGATTACTTCCCTGGAAGATTTCCGCCGAGCCCCCAAACTCTACAGCCAGCGCATGCAGATAGAGCAGACTTTCCGCGACCTGAAAACCCACCTGGGCCTGAAAAACCTCTGCCTGACAAGCCCCAGGCGCCTGCAAGTCCTGCTCGGCGCCCGTATTCCCGTGTGGGAAGCGTCCAGGCCAAGGCTCCCTGCTCGTAGGACGCCTCAGGCACTGAGTTCTTCACCCTAGCCATCTCGATGCCGTACAACGTTCTGTTGTGGATAGGGCTGACGAATGCTCACAGCCCCGTGGCTACAAAAGCGGTCTCCAGCAGCCTCGTCTGCGTCAGCTACTTCCACCTTGCCCTCGCCTGTGCCTTGCCATTCCTGCTCGGCTTACTCCCACGCCATGCCCCACGCCCGTTCAAAAGTGGGTAAACCCAGGCTGGCGGCCGTTGACGGCGGGTCTTCTGCGCGCCTACAATCGGCTTAGGAGGCAGTGTACTGAATTCTTCTCATGTGCCAGCCCACTTGTCAGCCCTAAAGGGAGAGAGCTTCTTTGCGTCCAGCCTGGATGGAAATAGACCTAGCGGCTTTTCGTGCCAATGTGGCTCGCTTTTGCGAGTTGGCTGCGCCCGCCGAGGTTTGCGCGGTAGTCAAGGGTAATGCCTACGGCCATGGGGCGGTTGAGTGCGGCCGGGCAGCGCTGTCGGCGGGCGCGAGTTGGCTGGCAGTGGCGATGGTTGGCGAAGCCCGGGCACTCCGGGATGCAGGTATTGACGCGCCAATCCTCATCCTCGGGGAGTCCAGCCCAGAAGAGGCCGAAGAAATCCTTGCTGCCGACGCTACGGCTATGGTGGCGACCACCGAGGTGGCCGACGCGCTCAGTCGCGCTGCCGTGCGCATAGGCCGCCAGGCTGAGATTCAAATCAAGATTGACAGCGGAATGGGCCGCCAGGGGGTACGCTGGGACCGGGTGGAGACCTTTGCGAGCCAACTGGCGCAGCTACCAGGCCTGCGAGTCACAGGCCTCTTCACACATTTTGCGGCCGCCGATACAGAGCCGGATTTTACTCACTGGCAGTTTGCTACTTTCCTGGACGCCTGCGCCAAGATGGAAGCCTTTCTCGGTCCTGTGCCTTTTCGGCATTGCTGTAACACCGCGGCTGCCATTCTCTATCCCGATATGCACCTTTCGATGATCCGACCGGGAGCAGGTATGTATGGCATTAGTCCTGGCCTGTCGGCTGAGCAAATGGCGGGATTGAGGCCTGTCATGTCTTTGCGCGCGAAGGTGGCGATAGTGAAGGAACTCCAGCCGGGCGATACAGCAGGCTACGGACGTACGTGGCGGGCACCTGGGCGCCGTCGGATTGCTCTGCTGCCTCTCGGCTATTGCGACGGCTATCCCCGGGCGCTTTCGGGGGTGGGGCAGGTGTTGTTGAGGGGGCGGCGGGTGCCCATTGTGGGCCGCATTTCCATGGACGTGACCATCATTGACGTGACGGAAGCGGGAGACGTGAAGGTGGGCGAGGAAGCGGTGCTGGTAGGGACTCAGGGCGGCGAGCGTATAACTGTCGAGGAGCTGGCTCAGGCCTCCGGCACCATAGTGCAGGAAATTGTCTCCCGCCTGAGCCCGCGCCTGCCCCGGGTTTACGTTAACGCGGCGTAGAAAACTCCCGGTCACAGGTCGCTCTTCGGCTGCTCAAGGCTTCCGCTTGCTTGTTGGAGGCAGCTTTTTCTTGTAATCCGGGGCAGGCTTTGGGCTATAACACTAGAAGCACTTAATCCCCGATATGGCGTACCCACGCTTGGTTGCTCGGCGCATGCACTGAGAGAGCCGCGAGCAGGTCTGGGAAAAATCTCGAGGGTAACTGTTGCAAAAGCTGGTGCTGGCGCATGCAGTGCGGGGAAAGCGTACAACTGGGTGCACCCCACCTTTTACCTGCATTCGTGTTTCGCAGACCGTAGATCCATTGTTGCAACAGTTTCCCAGGCTGACTGGTTGCAGGACTATCATTCCCTGAACTAGTCGCGCCCATGCGGTATATCGTGTGGGCGCAAACCCGTGCCGTGCGTGGACTGGTAGAGTACCACCTGGCCAAGCTGAAGGCTGAGGGCAGCAAATCCGTGCCGTGCGTGGGCTGGTAGCTACCGCGAGGTGACTCTTACAACACTCATCGAGGGAGAGACCTCTTTCCAAGGGGCTCCCACCAGAGAGAGCCCGGGTGGCCTTCGCGGCTTGGCAGCTGGGCTGAAGTGAAATCCAAATTCTTGGACGACGAGCAGTCTTTCTTCAGGAGAGGGTTGCAAAACTCGCTTTCCCGGACCTCAGACGAAGTTGCAGGCAAAGGTTCATGTGCACAACGTTGTACACTTTCTCCAGTCTCGATAAGCCAGCACCAACTTCTGCAACAGTCTCTTCAGCGAAAAGGAGTTTACAATGGTAGCAGCGTGTGGTAAGTTACCATCCACTGCCGGATCGCGGGCTGGGCTGGGCCACTGCCCTGAGGCTCGGCGCGGGTCGCGACGGCCAGCACGCCGAGGGCAGCGCTAGGCTCCCTGGCCCAAGGGTGCCAGCGTATGGGGAAAAGAAGGGTTGGGCCATGCCTTTGAGCACGAAGGAAAAGCAGAGGATAATTGAGCGGTTTCAGCAGCATCCGGGGGATACGGGCTCGGCGGAGGTTCAGATAGCCCTCCTTACCGCACGCATTCAGCAACTGACCGAGCATTTGCAGACTCACCGCAAGGACCACCACTCGCGCCGGGGCTTGCTGATGATGGTTGGCCAGCGTCGGCGCTTGCTCAACTACCTGCGGTCGAAGGACCCTGAGAAGTATCGCCAGGTGGTTGAGGCCTTAGGCCTGCGCCGCTAGCCACAAGGGCTTTACGGCTCGCTGAAGCGAGCGATGACTACAGTTTTTAGGCCGCGTTCTTAGGCGCGGAGTGGCGGGGGAGCTGATGAGGAAACAGAGAGGGCAGAGGGTGGCAGACCGGCTGCTCTGTCTGGTTCCTCATTGCCCCACGCACCTCCTCCGCGCGGACGCGGAGGAGGTGTTTGTATGTCTGTCCAAACGCTTGAAGAAGAATGGGCCGGGCGCACGCTGCGCCTGGAAACCGGTCGGCTTGCTCGGCAGGCCAACGCCGCTGTTCTGTGCAGGCTGGGCGACAGTGCGGCCTTAGCCACGGTGGGCGTGAGTGATGAGCCTGTCGCGGCTGATTTTCTGCCTCTCAGGGTTGACTTCGAGGAGAAGATGTACGCCGCCGGGCGCATACCGGGGGGCTTTTTCCGCCGCGAGGGCAAGCCTTCCGATGAGGCCGTATTGACGGCGCGCCGCATTGACAGGCCCATCCGCCCACTTGTGCCCGAGGGCCTGCGCCACGATGTGCAAATCATTGCCACTCCCTTCTCGGCTGAGCGTGGCAGCTCCATTGACGTGGTGGCCATGATTGCTGCCTCAGCGGCCATGTCGCTTTCTTCCGTGCCCTTTGCTGGGCCACTGGGAGTGGCTCAGGTCTGCCGCGTCAATGGCGAATTCGTCACGGGGCCGTCCCTCGAGCAAATCGAGCAGAGCGACCTGGTGCTGCTGGCGGCCGCTACGCGCCAGGGCATTGTAATGCTTGAGCTCCAGGGCACACAGGTCTCCAATGAAGCCATTGTCTCCGCCATGGAGCTGGCCTTCGTGGAGTGCCAGAAGGTCATCGAGGCTATTGAGCGGCTGGTGGAGAAGGCTGGCGGACCAAAGGAGAAGTGCGCCGTCTGGCAGCCTCGCCAGGAGATCGTAAGCTTCGTGCGGGCCACTGCCTATGACCGCATTTCCGGAGCTATCGAAATTCGCCGCAAACAGGAGCGCGAAGCGGCCCTCCGGGCCATTTCCAGGGAGCTGCTCGAGCAACTGAGCAGCGAGCACGAGGCCCCAGAGCCTGACCTCCAGGCTGCCCTTGCTGGTATCATGGCCGAGCGGCTCAAGCAGGCTGTGCTGGTGGAGAGGCGGCGGCTAGATGGCCGAGCTTTTGATGAAGTGCGGCCGGTCACCTGCGAAGTGGGCATCTTTCCGCGCGTCCATGGTTCGGCTCTGTTCCAGCGCGGCGAGACGCAGGTGGTCACCATCACCACCCTTGGGGCTACCCACGACCAGCGCATGGTCCGTACCCTGGAAGAGGAAGACTACGAGCGGTTTATGCACCATTACAACTTCCCCCCCTTCTCGGTTGGGGAGGTGCGGCCGCTACGCGCCCCCGGGCGGCGTGAGATTGGCCATGGTGCCCTGGCCCAAAACGCTCTCTCGCCTGTCCTGCCGCCCGAAGACGACTTTCCGTACACCATCCGGTTAGTTTCCGAATGCCTTGAGAGCAATGGCTCCACATCCATGGCAGCAGTTTGTGGGTCAACACTGTCGCTCATGGACGCGGGCGTGCCCATCAAGGCACCTGTGGCCGGCATCTCCATTGGTTTGGTCTGGGACGGCCCTGACAGGTACCAGCTTCTCACCGACATTCAGGGCATCGAGGACTTTGAGGGCTACATGGACTTCAAGATTGCCGGCACTCGGCTTGGCGTAACAGCCGTGCAAATGGACACCAAGACCCATGGCCTGCCTATAAGCCTGCTGTCCGAAGCTCTAGAGCAGGCGCGCGTTGCTCGTATCCAGATCCTCGACATAATGTCCGAGACACTGCCGTATCCTCGGGCGCAACTGTCGCCCTTTGCACCGCGCATGCACGCCGTCCACATTGATACGTCCAAGATAGGCCTGCTCATCGGCCCTGGCGGACGGAACGTGCGCAAGCTCCAGGAAGAATACGAAGTCGAGATTGACATCCAGGACGACGGCACTGTTTACGTTTTCGGTGACGACGGCGATAAGGTGGATGCTGCCAGAAAGGCCATTGAAGACCTTACGCGCGAGGTGAAGGTCGGCGAGGTCTTCACCGGGCGGGTGATATCTACTACGCCTTTTGGTGCCTTTGTAGAGATTCTGCCGGGGCGCGAAGGGCTGCTGCACATCTCCCACCTGGCCTGGGAACACGTCGGCAGGACGGAGGATGTCCTGAAAGAAGGCGACGAGGTCCAGGTGAAGGTCATAGAAGTGGATACCGACGGCAAGATCCGCCTCAGCCGCAAGGAGCTTCTTCCGCGGCCGCGGCGAGGCGAGGATGAGGTGGGGGGGCGTGATTTTGAGCGGCGGGGACCGCGACCACCTCGCGGGGGTGGACGCGACCGGCGCTAAGAAGGCCTGGTGGGGACAGGATTGCCCTGCAGGCCGAGGCCCTGCTCTCGCACAAGCCACCATCTGGGAGGGTTGTCGGTGAGCCCAATAAGGGTGCTCGTGACAGGGGCATGCGGCCAGATGGGCCGCCATATTGTCCGCGCCGTAACGCAGGCCTCGGACATGGAGCTGGTCGGGGCTGTTGACCCGGCCGGCGTAGGCAAGGACATTGGCGAGGTCGCTGTGGGCCATCCCATCGGCATTCAGGTAGCGGGCCACCTGCCGGCTGCCATCGAGGAATCCAGGCCCGACGCCATGGTTGATTTCACACATCCTGACGTTGTCATGGATAACCTCACCGTGGCGCTCAAAGCTGGGGTGGCTTGCGTTGTCGGCACTACGGGCCTGGGGCCTAATGACCTGAAAGTCCTGGAGCGCCTGTGCAAGCGTCACAACGTTACGTGCATTGTGGCTCCTAACTTCAGCCTTGGGGCCAATCTGATGATGCGCTTCGCCGCTGAGGCCGCCCGCTACTTCGATTACGCAGAAATCATCGAGCGCCACCACGAGCGCAAGGCTGACGCTCCTTCGGGCACAGCCCTGAAAACCGCTGAGATGATGGTAGCCGCTCGCTCCGAACCCATGCGGCTTGTGTCAACTACTCACGATAAGCTGCCAGGTAGCCGAGGCGGAGAAATGGACGGCATCCGCGTCCACGCTGTGCGCCTGCCCGGCTACGTTGCCAACCAGGAAGTTTGCTTTGGCAACACTGGCGAAACGCTTGTCATCCAGCACCTCACGACGAGCCGCGAGTGCTTCGTGCCGGGAGTACTGCTTGCGCTTCGGCGCATCCGCGAGTTCGAGGGCCTGGTCTATGGCCTTGAGAAGCTGCTGTGAAGTGTGCTAAAAGAGGGTTTCCGTATGTCGAGACCCAGGATTGCTCAGGCACGGCAATCGGAGAGGTGACGCCAGGTGGGACTTCGAGTAGGCGTTGTTGGTGTCGGTCCTGTTGGCGACCGGATTCTGCGCTGTCTAAAAGAGCGGAATTTTCCACTTGAGGAGCCGCCGGTAGTGATGGCTACCGCGGCGCGAACAGAAGTACTGGCCGACGAGGAAGTTCAGGTGCACGAGACAAAGGCCGAGCTTTTTCATGGCTTGGACGTGGTGTTTTTTGCGGGCCGAGAAGGAGCCAAGGGGGCCAGTCGCCAGTGGGCCGAGACAGCCATCAAGGCAGGTGCGTATTGCATTGACAACGGCAGTGACTTTCGCCTGTACCCCGACGTGCCCCTGGTCGTGCCCGAAGTGAACATGGACGTTGTGACCCGCGACGACAAACTCATCGCCTCGCCCAACTGCTCGACCATTCAGCTTGTGGTTGCCCTCGCGCCCTTGCATCGGTTTGCCACGCTCAAGCGCTTGGTGGTGGCCACCTATCAGTCGGTCTCCGGCTGGGGGCAGAAGGCGATGGAAGAGCTGCAATCGCAACTGCGCCAGCTTGTGGCTGGTGAGCCGGTGACCTTCGACCCGTCGGTTTTCGCCCGTCCCATTGGGCTGGATTGTATCCCCCACATTGACCGCTTCTCCCATGCCGGCTACACCAAAGAGGAGCTAAAGCTCGTCAACGAGACGCGCAAGATACTGGACGCGCCCGAGCTTTTGATCACTGCTACCACTGTGCGCGTGCCCGTGATGATAGGCCACGCCGAGGCCGTCAACGCCGAGTTCAAGTGCCCGATCAACGCCGACCAGGCGCGGGAGATTCTTTCCGACCCGGCTAAGGCACCGGGGGTTGTCCTCATTGACGGCCCGACAGACGATCCGAATGCCGTGGCTGTCCGCGGTGCACCTGAAGAGCTACGCTATCCCACGCAGTGCGATATCCTGCGCGACGAGTGGAAGGATATGACGCTGGTGGGCCGCGTCCGCGACGACGAGACAGTGGACTATGGCCTAAACCTGTGGGTGGTCGCCGACAATCTGCGCAAGGGAGCAGCCACTAACGTGGTGCAGATAGCTGAGGCAATGATTGAGCGTGGCTTCTTTGAGGGGAAGGTATAACGCAGGAAGGCTCTCAGATATACCCGCCAGGAGTCCGCAGAAGCTGCCGGGCTGCCGATAAGATCGGGGCACGGTCTTTTATCAGGCCGTGCCCCTAACAGTTACAAGGAGCGTTAGCACAGGCCCACCAGGCGCCCAACCCATCCGAATAGGCCCATCATTTGCAGGCCAATCAGACACAGGAATAGCCCAAACAGCTTGCTCAGCACATTAGACGGCAGGACTTCCGCCAGGGGGGCGCCCAGGAGGGAGGCCCCCAGTATAGCTCCTATGCCCATCGCTATGGCCATAGGCCAGTCCACGTTGCCGTAAGTGGCGTGCCTCACAGCTCCCGACAAAGAACCTACCACCATAGCCGCCAGGGTGGTTCCTATCGCGAGATGCATGCTGCGGCCATACACCAGGTGCACTACCGGCAGGATCAGCGACCCGCCGCCGATCCCCAGAAGCCCCGAAAGGCCACCCATCAGCACGCCCCAGAACAGATAACCCAACTGCGTCACGGGCACCTTATGCATTGGTCGTTGCTCCTTCTTTTCAAGTATCCTCTGAATAGCTGGCCCAGGCGCGTTCCGTTTCCCAGACCGTCACTCGGCGCAACTGCAGGCCCAGGCCGGCGATGGCTTGGCTGAGGCGGCTATAAATATAAAGGGCTATTGTCTCGCTGGTTGGGCTCTTGTTGTCGAAGGCGGGAAGCTCATTCAGCAGCCTATGGTCGAGCTCTTCGGTTATGGACCTGACCAGGGCCTTCAGGTCGCGGAAGTCCACCACGATGCCGCGGGCGTCGGTTTCCCTGGCAGCAACCACCACTTCCACGCGATAGTTGTGCCCGTGTATTCGCTCGCAAGGGCCATTGTAGTCGCGTATGGCATGAGCCGCGGCAAACTCGTCACGGATACCTACTTCGAACACGGCGCCTTCCTCCTTCTGGCGTGCTGGCAATGATAGCCACGGCAGCCTGTGGGAGTATAACCCAGGCTACACTCTAAGTCGCAACCCTGCCGCTCTTGTTGGCGCTGTGCCGTTGGGCCCTGACGTGGATTCAGTAGGCCATCTTTTCTTGGGAGACCTTTGCAAGAGTCGCTAAGCCCGTCGCCAGAGGGGGTCGTGCGTAAAAGGCAGCTCATAAAACGTTGTGCACTTTTCTTCGTTTGGGTGAGCCGACACCAGGTTTTGCAACAGTCTCTTTGGGAAACCTTTTGGCAGCGGTTTTCTCGCGGCAAGGCTATCTCAACCGCGCGTCCGCAGAATCTCTTCCCAGACTCTCTGCTTTCGTTCCCGCCGCCGACACCGCTCGTGGGCAGGCTGGCTGCACCCATCGTCGTACGAACCTTTAGCCCGGCAGGGGCCGGGAGAGCGGTCAGCACCGCCACCATTAGGGCATAGGCGGTGGTCCCGGCGGGGGCCAAATACTTCGCGGACCGCCTGAGAAGTTGCTTTTCGCGACCTGTCGGTCCACAATGGCCCACAGCAGCCCGGTGAGTAGACCGGGCAGGCCTGGGTATCATCAGTCCGCGGGAGAGGTTGTGTGGCCTGAGGGTGGCTGTCAGGGGTAAAGAGAAAACGAAGTGCGTAGGAGAGTGAGAAATGCGCACCTGCGCTCGACGTTCGATTTTCGTCGTGTTTTTCCTAGTAGCTTGCGCTGCATTGTTGTTCGCAGCACCGGCGGACCATGTGGTCATCGTGAGTGTGGATGGAGGCCGGCCGGATGCAATACTCATGAGTAACACGCCCAACCTGCGCCATATCGCAGCCAATGGTGCGTATACCTGGTGGGCGCAGACCATTGACCCAAGCTCGACCCTGCCCGCTCACTGCTCCATGCTGACCGGATGCAAGCCCAGCAAACACGGCATTACCTGGAATGACCGATTCCGGCCAGATGCTGGGTATGTCCGCACCACCACTTGTTTTGAGCTTGCCAAAAGGGCCAAGATGGGCACGGCGATGTTCGTGGCCAAGAGCAAGCTCGAACACATTGCCAAGCCTGGTACCGTGGACAAATTTGAGGTGATAGGTGGTGGAGCCCGGGCAGTGGCCGCGACAGCAGCGAAGTATTTTACCACGCATAAGCCGGCGCTAATGTTTGTGCATTTCGCGGACCCCGACGCGGCCGGACACGCCCATGGGTGGGGCAGCCCTGAGCAACGCAAAGCTTTTGAGGAATGCGACAAGGCAGTCGGAATACTGTGGCAGGGAGTAAGAGCCGGTGGGGCCAGCAGGCCCGTGGTCATCATCACTGCCGACCACGGCGGTCATCTGAAGTCCCACGGTAGCCGTGACCCGCGCGACATGACCATTCCCTGGCTAGCCTACGGCCCGGGCATCGTTAAGCCGACGCAGATAGAGCGTGAGGTCTGGGTCTACGACACGGCCCCGACGGCCCTGTGGCTACTTGGGCTGGCTTTTGACACCCGGTGGGATGGCCGGCCAGTTGCCGAGATTGCCAGCAGGGGCAAGCAGGCTTCCCTGGACGCTTTCTCGGCATGGGTCTCGTTTCGATAAGATAATGTGAGGACACTGGCCACGGCGACCGTGGGCGGTCTACCGGTAAGTATCGCCTTTGCCGTTACATGCAAGGGGATGCGAGGTCGGTGCAGCGTTGACGAAGTGGTTTTCGATCGCCGGCTTGGCGTGCAACGGGATGAGTGGGAAAGGTACGCGCAGGTTTGCGGGAGAGAAGCAGGGGCACAATTCCTTTGAAGAGGAAACCAACAGAACAGAGCCGCGCCCGAGGGCGCAGTGCGGGTTTTAGCAACTGCGTTAGGGAGCGGCGCGACGAAAAAGGGGGCCTGTACGCGAGAAGGTTAATAGTTTTCCGGCGCAGCACCCTTTGGCTGCCCCGCAAAAGCAGGCCCGGGAGTGATTTCTCTTGCCTGACAGGGTGCTGATAGTTGAGGACGACAAGGGCATCGCTGATTCGGTGGCCTACACACTGAGGCAGGAAGGCTTTGAGGTGCAGGTGGCCGCTGACGGTCCCTCCGGGCTGGATGCCTTTCGCAGCTTCCGCCCGGACCTGGTTATTTTGGACCTTATGCTTCCAGGCCTGCACGGGTTTGATGTCTTCCGGGCTATCCGCAGGCACGCCAACACGCCTGTGATAATGCTCACCGCCAAGGCCGAGGAGAGCGACCGGGTCGCCGGCATTGAGCTGGGTGCCGACGACTATGTAGTGAAGCCCTTTTCAATGCGGGAGCTAATAGCGCGCGTGCGGATGGTGCTCAGGCGGTCCAGGGTCGCTGCCGAGGCAGCCGAAGAAATCCTGGAGTTGGGGGAGATAGTGATAGACCCGGCGAGGCACGTGGTCACCGTGCGCGGCGAAGAGGTAGCCCTGACACCGAAGGAGTTTGCCCTTCTGGAATACCTGGCGCGTAACCGCGGGCGGGCGCTGACGCGAGCGATGATACTGGAGAACGTGTGGGGTAGCGACCAGTTCATTGACGAGCATACCGTGGACGTGCATATTCGCTGGCTGCGCCAGAAAATTGAGCGACAGCCCAGCCGCCCCAGGCTGATCGTGACCGTGCGAGGCGTGGGCTACAAACTCAACGCTTGACGCCGTGCCCAACAGCGCGCGAGGTGGAGAGGGCAGGAAAAGTATCTGGGGTGGGAGCTTGGGATAACCTTTCTTTTCGGCGGGCTTCCCTCATGAAAAGCCGCCACAGGGCCATACGCACGGCTGCCGCGGCAGCTATGAGGAGAACGGTGGAGCGACTGGACGGCGCTGAGGTTGGTAGGGATCTAGCGTGAGGCTACGTTATCGCATACTACTTGGTTACATGGTGCTGTTTGGGCTGTTGTTGGCGGCACTGGGCGTGTACTCGCGTAGCGTGGTGGCGCGGCACGTGACTGCTCAGCAGCGGGATGCCCTGAGGACCCTCTCCCGGGTAGCTGCAGATTCCCTTCTCGGCCCCAACGTGCTGCCTGCCCGGGAAGTTCTTCAGCGAAGAACCAGAGCCTTTGCGCAGGTGGCGCGGGCGAGAGTAACGGTCATTGCGCCCGACGGTGTGGTTCTGGCTGATAGCGAGCACGACCCGGCGACGATGGAGAACCACGGGCTGCGGCCGGAGGTCGTTGCGGCCCACCGCGACGGCTGGGGTTGGGCGGTGCGACACAGCACTACTCTTGGAATAGATATGCTTTATGTAGCTCAGGCAGACCCCGCCCGCGAATATGTTGTGCGGTTGGCCAAGCCCCTTTCGGAGATAGAACAACTGGACACTCACTTGTTTTACGGTTTGTTGGTTGCGCTGGTGGTGGCTACGCTTGCGGGCCTAGTGGCCAGCGTGCGCATTTCGGGGGGCCTGGCGGATTCACTTACCCATCTCGCACGGGTCGCTCGCGCGATTGGCGACGGCGACCTTGCGGCCCGCGCCACGGTTCGCGCAGCCGACGAAGTTGGCGAACTGGCCACAGCCATCAATGAGATGGCGGCGCGACTGCAGCGAGATGACACGGAGCTTGCCCAGCGCACGACCGAGGTCCAGGCCATCCTGAGGCACATGGCTGATGGTGTGCTACTGGTCGACTCTGAGGGCCAGTTGGCCATGGCCAATCCGGCTGCGGCCCGGATGCTTCATTTCGACCATGACGCCGCACTGGGCCGGTCGGTACTTTACGCTACGAACAACTACGACCTGGCCGAGGCGGTACGACGCACTCTGGAGCTGGGTACTGTAACCGAGGTGGAGTTTGTGGTGCGCGATGGGGAGGAGCGGACTATTCACGCGGCTGTGGCGCCTGCCGAGGGCCAGACGGGCCAGGGTCGCTGGGCTGTGGCCGTCCTGCGCGATTTGACGCGGCTTCGGCAGCTTGAGCGTGTGAGGCAAGACTTTGTTGCCAGCGCCGGCCACGAGCTTCGGACACCCGTTGCCGCCATTCGCGCCCTCGCCGAGGCCCTGGCCGCTGGCGCCATCAACGACCCGGAAGCAGGGCCTGCCTTCGTCTCGCAGATCGTGGAAAACACGGAGCGGCTGCAGCGCCTCGTGGATGACATGATGGAACTGGCGCGATTAGAGGCTGTCCGGGAAGAGCCAAAGCCCCTGCCGCTCAAGCCGGTGGTGGAAAAGGCGGTCGAGCGGCTTCAGCCCCAAGCGGAAGCGGCGGGGATGCACATATCTGTTGTGGTTCCTGAAGACCTGCATGTGCTGGGCAACGAAGAAGACCTGGAAACAGCCCTGGTCAATCTGCTGGATAACGCCGTCAAATACGCCGCCAGTGGCAGAAGCGTTGAGGTGGAAGCCTACGCCGCCGACGACGAGGTACACCTTCGGGTAGTTGACCACGGTCGGGGCATCCCCCTCGCCGAGCGCCAGCGCGTTTTTGAGCGCTTCTATCGGCTGGACAAAGCACGGTCCAGGGAGCTGGGCGGGACAGGCCTGGGCCTCAGCATTGTCAAGCACGCCGTCGAGAAAATGGGCGGTCGCACCTGGGTCGAGGAAACCCCCGGCGGCGGCGCCACTTTCGTGATTGGCCTTTCCCCTGCCTCGTAGGCCCTGCGGTGCCTTTCGACCCCAATTTGCAGCGAAAGGCCCTTAACTAGTCTTTAATCCGCTCTTGACCCTCCCTTGAACACCCCAGGGTATGCTTGCCAGCGACTGGAGGTGATGAGGATGCGCTGGCAAGCTTCACGAGGAGGTAGGGTCACAGCCCGAAGGCGCGGCCTGCGCGCAGGGGCAGCAATCCTTGCGCCGTGGCTGCGGCTTCCGGTTCTGCTGCCGGTGACGGCCGTGGTGGCAGCCCTGACCTTCCCTTTGCTGCATGCGTCGCTGGCCGCGACGCGCCAACTGTCGGAGCCTAACCGGGCCATTGTTGACCCGGTGGGTGATACGGAGAGTGGCCAGGGGCTGGCGGCGGCTAACGCCTCGCTCGCTTCCCTCTCCGCAAACTCTGGCCGCTTAAGCGGCGTCGCAGACTAGCAGGAGGTGCTTCGTATGAAGCGCGGCTTTACCCTCATCGAGCTGCTCGTGGTGATAGCCATTATCGCCACGCTGGCAGCCATCCTCTTCCCGGTCTTCTCCAGGGCCAGGGAAAAGGCACGCCAGACAAGCTGCTTGAACAATGAAAAGCAGATTGGCCTGGCCATAATGATGTACGCGCAGGACTGGGACGAAGTTCTGCCGCCGTCGTACTACTACAAGAACGGGGCAACGAGCGCGGCAGGGTACGTTCATTGGAGCGGCATGATCATGCCCTACGTGAAGAACCAGGGTGTTTTCATCTGCCCGACCCACGCCGTAAAGGGATGGGCGCCGACGTGCTTCACCACGCCGCCCGTGGACCCGCCCGCCGGCCAGACTTCTCTGCGCCCTGGCGTAATGGATGACCAGGCCTACAGGCTCAGCTACGTGGCCAACGAGCTGCTTCTGCCCCGCAAGAAGTTCGCGGCGGTCCCGCAGCTTGTTGTTGGCCTCGCTCAGGTCGACTCGCCGGCCGATACCATCATGATCTGCGAATACACCGACTACATCCAGTGCCTGCTGGATAGCTCCCCCACCGGCGGCGACGCGGTTAAGTCCCACCGGCCGGCAAGCGCGGTTAAGCTCCAGGACGGCAACTTCTTTGACGGCGAGTTCTACGTGCCCGGCACCTACCTGGTTGCCCTGACGCCAGATGAAGCATGGGCACACATCCGAGCCGCCGAGCAGTCCAGCGCCCTGGGCAAGTACAAGATCTGCTACATCAACCCAGCCATGCACAATGGCGGCAGCAACTACATCTTCGCCGATGGCCACGCCAAGTGGCTCAAGCTCGAGGCCACCCTCAATCCCAGCAACTTCATGTGGGGCAAGAGAGCATACTCGTGTCCGGGCATGCTGCCTGTCCTTCGGCCCGACATGAGCGGCCCGGTTCAGTAGTTCCGCCCGCAGGCTCGCAAAGCTCCCCGCTCCCGCTAGGGCCGAGCGCCGGGGCCACCCCAGGTGGCCCCGGCGCGCTTATGAGTAAACCCGGTCCCTCCAAGCTCGCTCATCCGTTGTGTCACCCCTATCCGCAAAGGTTCCCGGAAAGTCTCTTGCTCAGCGACAGGTAGTGAGGATGGTTGGCCCGGTCCTGGTTTGCGGAGCATCAATGCTGCCGGCAGGGCATGCTGCTGTCCCCTTGGTCCCAGGCAGGCAACCTGTGGCCATGAGCAGGGACTGACGCAACACGGGTACGTACTGCATTGAGGGCTTCTTCCAGCCTCTAATTCATTGGGCATTCCGACTGGACATTGTCTCGTTTGCCCCATGTCACAACGGCAATTTCGGGAAAAGGGTCCTGTCGTCTGCGCCTCACGTACACAGGTCGCCGTGCCGCGGAGCAGCGCCATGGCCTCCCTTGTCTTCCTGCGACGGACCTTAATCTTTTCTTAATCTGCGTTTAACGGCTACTTGAAGGCAGCAGGCTATCCTTAATGTGGCCCATTGCAGGATTTGCGAGCTAAGAGCGGGGAGCAGTGCAATGCGGCTAAGCCTGGGCCGCGAGGGCCCTAGACGAAGGAGGATGAAGTAAGTTGAGAAGAGTCTTGGCGTTGGGATTATGTGTGGTTTTTCTCGGCGCGTGGGGCCTTGCCTTGGCTGACGCGCCGGCCGGACAGAACCCGGATCGTGTCTACGTGGACACCATCCTCGAAGGACTTGTGCGCACGGGTGTACTTACGCAAGAGCAGGCTGACCAGCTAAAGTCCCAGGCTGCGGCTGCCGCTGAGCAGGCGGCAAAAGAAGCACCTCCAGCCGCACCGGAAAAGCCTGCCGAGGCACCCAAAAAGAAAGCCTGGTATGACAGCGTGAAGGTTAGCGGATATATCCAGGGGCGGTTTCAGTACTATCCCGATTACCCCAACGCTGACCGCAAGACCCATAGCAGCGAGTTCCTGGTGCGCCGCGCGCGCTTCAAATTCACCTTCGAGCCTAACGACTTCACCCAGGTTGTTGTAGAGCCTGACGTCGGCGAGGGCAAAGTTGAGGCCCGCGATGTGTACATCCAGAGGTGGATGGGTGCGCAGAAGGTCTCCAGCTTCCGCCTGGGACAGCAGAAAATACCCTTCGGCTTCGAGACGCCTCAGTCGTCTTCGGTGCGTCTCCCCCTTGAGCGCAACTACCTTGCTGCTACGATGTTTCCAGGCGAGCGCGACACGGGCCTCGTTTTGTTCTACACGGACCCCGACGACCGCAAGCTCTTTGACGCATCCAGGAAGGCGTCCTTCGGCGTCGGCGACTACGGCAACCTGGCCATCGGCTTTCTCAACGGCCAGGGACGCAACCAGCCCGAGGTCAATTCCAGCAAGCACTTTGTCATCCGCGTGACCAAGCCCCTCTCGCTTGGCGATGAGGGTAGGTACATGGAGCTCGGCGCCAGCTACTGGCACGGCACATACTTCTCCAAATGGGATAGCGACGCTCCAGGCCAGAACTTCACCGACGAATTGCTTGGCTTCCACCTGTTCGTCGAACCCAAGCCCTTTGGCCTTCAGGCCGAATACTACACAGGCGAGACCGAAGGTGGCGACGTAGACGGCTGGTATGCTATGGGCATGCTTCGCACTGGCACCAAGGGCACGCTTTTCGTCCGCCACGAAGACTATGAGGGCCACCGCAAGGGAAAGGGCCCAAGCTACATCTTTGACCGCAGCCGCACCGCCATTGGTTACGCCCACCAGATAGACGAGCGAAACCGCCTTACCGTCGAGTACGACATGGAAGATGTAGACCCGGCCAATAACAAGCCTGGGTATGACAACGATTTCTTTGGCATCCAGTGGATGACCACTTACTAGAGCGCCTGGGGAACTTGGGCGCGAGTATAACACACTCGAGAGGTGAGAAACGATGTACGGCAAGCGCAGTCTCAAGGCCCTGATGGTGGGTCTAAGCATTGCTCTTGGCCTGGCGCTCCTGACAGGTTGGAGCCTGGCCCAGGGTGTGATTACCCTGCAGGGGGCCGGGGCAACCTTTCCCGCGCCGCTTTATACGAAGTGGTTCTATGAGTACAACAAGGCACACCCCAACGTGCGCATAAACTACCAGGGCATCGGCAGCGGCGGCGGGATCAAGGCTATCACTGCAAAAACTGTGGATTTCGGAGCCAGTGACGCACCACTGTCGGCCGCGGAAAAGGCAGCGATGCCCGGGCCAGTGATACAGCTGCCGACGGTCGGCGGGGCCGTAGCCATCGCCTACAACCTGCCGCTCAACAAGCAGCTCCGGCTAACCCCGCAGGTCCTGGCGGGTATCTACCTGGGCCAGATCACCCGCTGGAACGACGCCAAAATCCAGGCCATCAACCCTGGCGTGGCCTTGCCCAACAAGGCTATCACTGTCGTCCGGCGTAGCGACGGTAGCGGAACGACCTTCTTGTTCACTCAGTATCTGAGTGCTGTCAGTCCGACCTGGAAGAGCCAGGTAGGCTTCGGAAAGGAGGTCAACTGGCCCGTCGGCCAGGGTGGCAAGGGCAACCCGGGCGTCGCGGGACTGGTCAAGCAAATCCAGGGCGCTATAGGATACATGGAAGTTGCCTACGCGCTACAGAACAGGTTGCCCGTGGCCTTGCTCAAAAACAGGGCAGGGCACTTCGTCGGCCCGACGGTCGCGGCGACCACTGCGGCCATTCAGGGCGCCCTGCAGCGACTGCGCAAGGACCTGGCCGCCCCGGTCGTGAATGCTAGTGGCGCTAAGGCGTATCCTATAGCAGGTCTGACCTTCGTCATCGT
>JANZZA010000081.1 GCA_026419655.1 Armatimonadota bacterium
GCGGCACAAAGGAACGACCGGGGAGACTAAATCCCGCCGAAGGCCTTCGGGCGAAAAGCGCTTGCGACTGTTGGCGAATCAAGCTTCTGCTGAGCCGATGGGGAGAGAGGAGCCAGGATTGCGTGCTTGATCTCTTACCTCTGGCGACACGCTGTGGCTGCTGGGGAGGCGTTGGGCAACAGTCGCGCTTGAAAACCCGCTGCGGTGCACCGTGTTTGCCTGGCTTTTTCCACCGTTGAGCATCTTCTACAGGTCAGGCTGCCGGTCCGAAGTGGCAACACCGGCAGGTATCATGCCGCGAACATGGAAATGAGGCGGCCTGGCCAAGACTGCCAAACGCTGGCAGGGCACCACAGACCCGGAGGAAAAGACAGGATGGGCAAGCGAATTACCGAGATACCGCCAGGGCCCTTTCAGCCAACATGGGAATCGCTGAGGCAATTTCAGGTGCCGCAGTGGTACATGGACGCGAAATTCGGGATTTTCATTCACTGGGGGCCGTACTGCGTGCCGGCCTTCGGCAGCGAATGGTATCCGCGGCAGATGTACATCGAAGGAACGCCGGAGTTCGAGCATCACCTGCAAACCTACGGCCCCCATAAGCACTTTGGCTATAAGGACTTTATTCCCATGTTTAAGGCAGAGCGTTTCGACCCAGAGGAATGGACAGATTTATTCCGGCGAGCTGGCGCGAAATTTGTCGTTCCCGTAGCGGAGCACCATGACGGTTTTGCGATGTACGACTCCAGTTTCAGCCGCTGGTGCGCAACGAAAATGGGGCCCTGCCGGGATGTGGTGGGTGAGCTTGCCGAGGCCGTCCGCGCGGCTGGCATGGTCTTCGGTTGCTCAACACACCGCGAGGAGCATTGGTGGTTTTTCGAGCCGGGGATGCGCTTTGATTCGGATGTGCGCGATCCGGAGTACTTCGACCTCTATGGTCCGGCCAAACCGGAAAGTGAGACGCCCGATGAGGAATGGCTTGAGGACTGGCTGGCCCGGACGTGCGAGATAGTTGACAAATACCGTCCCCAGCTTGTGTGGTTCGACTGGTGGATAAACAACCCGGCATATGAGCCGTACCTTCGGCGCTTCGCAGCCTACTACTACAACCGGGGGGCCCAGTGGGGCCTGGAAGTGGCCATAAACTACAAAGAGAAGGCATTTGCAGAAGGCACCGCAGTCCTGGACATCGAGCGTGGGCAACTATCGGGCCTGGCACCCTTCTTCTGGCAGAACGACACCTCGGTCTCCAAAAACTCCTGGGGATATGTGCAAAACCAGGACTATAAGACTGCGGGCTGGCTCATCGGCGACCTGGTGGACGTGGTGAGCAAAAACGGCGCGCTTCTTCTCAACGTCGGCCCCAAGCCGGACGGGACGATACCAGAGCCAGAACAGGAGATACTGCTGGAAATCGGCCGCTGGTTAGAGGTCAATGGAGAGGCAATCTATGGCACGCGGCCGTGGGTAATCTTCGGCGAGGGGCCAACCGAAGTGCCCGAAGGCGGCTTCAGCGACACAAAGCGCACCGAGTTCACTGCCGAAGACATAAGGTTTACGACGAAGGGTGACATTCTCTACGCCCTCGTCATGGCCTGGCCGGAGAGCGGACGAGTGACAGTGAAATCGCTGGCTAGTGGGTCACGGCAAGCGCCGCAGGAGATAGCCAAGGTCGAACTTTTGGGGAGCGCCGCACCGGTGACCTGGACGAGGGACCCTACTGGGCTGCACGTGCAGATGCCCGCGGAAAAGCCCTGCGAGCACGCCTGCACGCTGCGGATTGCTCTGTCTTGAGACTCTCAACGAGAGCAAGATAAGGGCCTCGACCGAGAGTCGCGACGTGGCGGTCCAGACGATAGGTAGGTGGCCTCGAGTGCTTTTCTCCACCCGCTTAGCTGGATAGGGCTTGCCCTTTGCAGGGGCAAAGCCGTGCGGTCCTTTCATGGCCGACGGGAAAGGTCCCAATCCCACAGTGCGACGAAGAGGTCAGACTATGAGCGAACTGCGGCTTGACTACTGGAACATACCTGCCGCCGAGCTGGGTCCGGAAAATCCACTACCGCCTCTGGCACCGCCGGCGGATGTCCATGCCTCGGCAAAAATAGTGCCCGGCATCCCAGAAGAAGACCAGCGCTACATGGGCTACGGAAACGTTTCCAGTTGCCTGCCATATCTAATGCAGGACGGCTACACGCGCGAGCTAAAGCCCATGGCGCTGCGCACCGCCGTGCTGGAGAATGAGTTCCTGCGGGCAACTTTTCTGCTGGACCTGGGCGGGCGCCTGTGGTCGCTGTTTCACAAGCCAACAGGCCGTGAGCTTTTACAGGTCAATCCTGTGCTTCGTTTCGTCAACGTCGCCATCCGTAACGCCTGGTTCAGCGGCGGGGTGGAATGGAACATTGGCATGGTAGGCCACTGCGTTTTTACTTGCTCTCCAGTTTTCGCCGCCCGCGTAGAAGGCCATGACGGTACCCCGGTGCTGAGACTTTACGAATGGGAGAGAATCCGGCGCGTGCCCTTCCAGATTGATGCATACCTCCCCGAAGGCTCCCAGGTGCTTTTCATCCGGCCACGAATCATCAACCCCAACGGAGCCGAAGTACCCATGTACTGGTGGTCAAATATGGCCGTGCCGGAAACGAAAGACACGAGGGTGGTGACGCCGAGCGACCACGCGTACTGCTTTGGCTACGAAGGCGGTCTGAGGCGCGTGCCGATTCCCCTTTTTTACAGCGAGACGGACGCCCCGTATCCCACGAATCTTTCGCGCGCCATGGACTTTTTCTTTCGCGTCCCAGAGGGCCGCCAGCCATGGATTGCTGCTCTAAACGCAGAGGGCCTCGGCCTGGGGCAGACCTCGACGGCGCTTCTCAAGGGCCGAAAGCTTTTCGTGTGGGGCCAGGGGCCGGGTGGAAAGCGCTGGCAGGAGTTTCTGGCCCAGCCGGGCTGCGCCTACATAGAAATCCAGGCAGGACTGGCGCGCACGCAAGCCGAGCATCTGCCCATGCCAGCAGGGGCCGAATGGGAATGGCTCGAGGCCTATGGGCTGGTGG